>NZ_JBYCLB010000649.1:0-1899 GCF_057473705.1 Mycobacterium sp. TH-M15
GTCGGGATTCTTCACGCCGGTCGACGCCCACAGCGGACGCTGCACCCGCGCGCCATCGCCCTCGAGTTTGCCGAAGCGTTCGCCGCCGACGAACACCTCCTGGTATGCCGCGTAAGCGAGACGGGCATTCGCGACATCGGCCTGGCCGCGCAATGCGAGCGCGTCGTCGGAGCCGATTTTCTCCAGGCGCTTGTCGATCTCGGTGTCCACGCGCGATACGAAAAACGACGCCACCGAGTGGATCGTGGACACGTCGTGACCGGCTTGCTTGGCCTTTTCCAGCCCGGCGAGGTAGGCGTCCATCACCTCGCGGTGCCGCTCGACGCTGAAGATCAGCGTCACGTTCACCGAGATCCCCTCGGCCAGCACCCCGGTGATCGCCGGCAGGCCGGCCCTGGTCGCCGGGATCTTGATGAACAGGTTGGGCCGGTCGACGATCTTCCACAACTCGATGGCCTGCGCGATGGTCTTGTCGGTGTCGTGTGCCAGCCGCGGGTCGACCTCGATCGAGACCCGCCCGTCGACGCCGTCGGAGGTCTCCCACTGCGGCCGCAGCACGTCGCAGGCGTTGCGCACGTCGTCGGTGGTGGCGGTGCGGATGACGGCGTCCACGTCGGCGCCGCGGGCGGCCAGCTCGGCCAGCTGTGCGGCGTAGGCGTCACCCTTCTCCAGCGCCTTCTGGAAGATGGTCGGGTTGGTGGTGATGCCGACCACGCTGCGGGTGTCGATCAGCTGCTGCAGGTTGCCCGAGGTCAGCCGGTCTCGGGACAGGTCGTCCAACCACACCGACACGCCCACGGCGCTCAGCGCCGCCAGTTTCGGGTTCTGGGTCGATGATGTCATCGGTCTGCTCCTCCTCGGTCGTCCAGTGCGCGTTCCGCCGCGGCGGCGACGGCCTCCGGGGTGATACCGAACTCCCGGAACAGGGTCTGGTAATCGGCCGACGCCCCGAAATGCTCGATCGACACGATCTGCCCCCCGGCGCCCACCAGCTTATGCCAGCACTGAGCCACCCCGGCCTCGACCACGACCCGCGCCGCGGCCGGCGGCAGCACCCGGTCGCGGTAGTCGGCGGGCTGGGCGTCGAACCATTCCAGACACGGCATCGACACCACCCGGGCGGCGATCTTCTTCTCCGCCAGCAACCGCTGGGCGGCGACCGCGAGCTGCACCTCCGAGCCGGTGCCGATCAACACCACGTCCGGTTTTCCGCCGGCAGCGTCGTTGAGCACGTAGCCGCCCCGGGCGACGCCGTCGGAGTCGGTGCCGTCGAGCACCGGCAGTCCCTGACGCGTCAGGATCAGCCCGATCGGGCCGCTCTCGGCCCCGCGGGCCAGCACCACCCGCCAGGCGTACGCGGTCTCGTTGGCGTCGGCCGGGCGCACCACCGACAGCCGCGGGATCGCGCGCAGCGCGGCCAGGTGCTCGATCGGCTGGTGGGTCGGCCCGTCCTCACCCAAGCCGATCGAGTCGTGGGTCCAGACGTAGATCGGGTCGATGTCCATCAGCGCCGCCAGCCGCACCGCCGGCCGCATGTAGTCGGAGAACTGCAGGAAGGTGCCGCCGTAGGCGCGGGTCGGCCCGTGCAGCACGATCCCGGAGAGGATCGCGCCCATTCCGTGCTCGCGGATGCCGAAGTGCAGGGTGCGCCCGTAGGGATGCGCGGTGTACTCGCCGGTGGAGATCGATGCCGGTCCGAACGAGGCGACGCCGTCCATGGTGGTGTTGTTGCTGCCGGCCAGATCGGCTGAGCCGCCCCACAATTCGGGTAGCTTCGGGCCGAGTGCGCTCAACACCTTGCCGGATGCCGCTCGGGTGGCCAGCGGTTTGGAGCCGGGCTCCCAGTGCGGCAGGTCGGCGTCCCAGTCGTCGGGCAGCTTCCCGGCCAGCAGCCGGTCC
>NZ_JBYCLB010000650.1:0-3523 GCF_057473705.1 Mycobacterium sp. TH-M15
GGCCTGTGGACCTTCGACGGCACCGAGGGCCGCTCGGTGGTCTCGCTGGGGCCGCTCGGCGATCAGCTGGACGGCGAGCTGCGCTCCGCCTTGCTGACCGACGTGCTGGGCAGCCTGCGCTCGAAATCCGGCGGCGCGGTGTCGCTCACCACGCTGCCGATGGTCTACGACGACGCCCTGGCCGGCTACCGCCCCGGGCAGAGCAACTCGGTGCTGGTCAACACCGCCGGTCCGCACACCGACCGCTCGCTGGACGGCGCCGGCCTGCAGGACGTCATCCGGCAGAGCCTCGACCCGCGGCGGCCGGTCGCCGTCAACGTCATCGACTTCGGCAATGACCCCGACCGGTCCACCTGGGAGGCGGTCGCCAAGATCAGCGGCGGCAGCTACCAGAACATCGCCCACTCCAACTCCCCGGAGCTGGCCACCGCGCTGAGTTCGCTGCTGGGCTGATGACACCGCCGTGCCCCAGCAGCGGGCTGAGGTCGTCCAGAATTCCGGGCAGACCGGTTCCGGCCTGAGATGATCCCCGCCCCGGCGGCGGCTGACCCGGTTCACCCGAACGCGGCGACCGGCGGGCAGGAGCAGACCAGGTTGCGGTCGCCGTGGGCGCCGTCGATGCGGCGCACCGGCGGCCACACCTTCGGCCGGAAGCCCCGGCCCAGCGGGTAGGCGGCCTGCTCGCGGGTGTACGGGTGCTCCCACTTGTCGACGACCAGGCACTCCGCGGTGTGCGGAGCCCCGCGCAACGGATTGTCCTCGGCGCTCCACTCCCCGCTCGCGACCCGGTCGATCTCCCCGCGGATGGCGATCATCGCCGCACAGAACGCGTCCAACTCGGCCAGCGTCTCACTCTCGGTGGGCTCCACCATCAGCGTTCCAGGCACCGGGAAGCTCATGGTCGGCGCATGAAATCCGTAGTCGGCCAGGCGTTTTGCCACGTCGTCGACGGTCACGCCGGTGGCCTTGGTCAACGCCCGCAGATCCAGGATGCACTCGTGGGCGACCATGCCGCCGGCGCCGGTGTAGAGCACCGGGTAGTGCTCGTCCAGCCGGCGGGCGACGTAGTTCGCCGCGGCGATCGCGGTCAGCGACGCGCTGCGCAGCCCCGCCGCGCCCATCATCCGGATGTAGGCCCAGGTGATCGGCAGGATCGACGCCGACCCGTACGGCGCCGCCGACACCGGCGGCGTGTCGGAGAGCTCGGCGGCCAGCGGGTGCCCGGGCAGGAACGGCGCCAGGTGCGTTCGGGCCGCCACCGGCCCGACCCCCGGTCCGCCGCCGCCGTGCGGGATGCAGAACGTCTTGTGCAGGTTCAGGTGGCTGACGTCGCCGCCGAAGCGCCCCGGCCGGGCCAGACCGACCAGGGCGTTGAGGTTGGCGCCGTCGACGTACACCTGACCGCCGGCGTCGTGCACGGCCGCGCAGATCTCGGCGATGTCGTGTTCGTAGACGCCGTGCGTGGACGGATAGGTGATCATCAGCGCCGCCAGCCGGTCACCGTGCTCGCCGATCTTGCCGCGCAGGTCGTCCAGGTCGACGTCACCGTTCGCGCGGCAGGCCACCACCACCACCCGCAGCCCGGCCAGCGCCGCCGACGCGGCGTTGGTGCCGTGCGCGCTGGACGGGATCAGGCAGACGTCGCGGTGCGTCTCGCCCCGGCTGGCGTGGTAGGCGTGGATCGCCAGCAGGCCGGCGTACTCCCCTTGCGAGCCGGCGTTCGGCTGCAGCGACACCGCGTCGTAGCCGGTGAGCTGCGTCAGCCAGGTCGCCAGCTGGTCGATCAGCCGACGCAGCCCCGCGGTGTCGGCGGCCGGGGCGAACGGGTGCTGGCGGGCGAACTCCGGCCAGGTGACCGGCTCCATCTCGGCGGCGGCGTTGAGCTTCATGGTGCACGAGCCGAGCGGAATCATGCTGCGGTCCAACGCGATGTCCTTGTCCGAGAGCTGCCGCAGGTAGCGCATCATCGCGGTCTCGGTGCGGTGGTCGGTGAACGCCGGGTGGTCCAGGAACGTCGAGGTGCGGGTGATCACCCCGGCGCACACCGGCTCGGTGGCGGTCACCCCGAACGCATCCAGGACGGCGGCCACGTGCGCGTCGGTGGTGGCTTCGTCGCAGGCCACCGAGACGTGGTCGGCGTCGACGCGCCACAGGTTGATGCCGGCGGCCTTCGCCGCCGCGACGACCTCCTCGGCGCGGCCGGGCACCCGGGCCAGCACCGTGTCGAAGTAGGCGTCGTGCACCAGTGCGTCGCCGAGCGCGGCGGCGATCTTCTCGGCCTGGCCGTGCACCCGGCGGGCGATCGCGGTCAACCCGTCGGCGCCGTGGTAGCTCGCATACATCGCCGCCATCACCGCCAGCAGCACCTGCGCGGTGCAGATGTTGGAGGTGGCCTTGTCCCGGCGGATGTGCTGTTCACGGGTCTGCAGCGCGAGCCGGAGACCCGGCTGACCATCTAGGTCGACGGAGACCCCGACCAGCCGGCCGGGCAGCTGGCGGGCGTGCTTGGCGTGCACCACCAGGTAGCCGGCGTGCGGGCCGCCGAAGCCCATCGGCACCCCGAACCGCTGGGTGCTGCCGAATGCGACGTCGGCGCCGATCTCACCGGGCGGGGTGATCACCGTCAGCGCCAGCGGGTCGGCGCCGACGGCGACCAGCGCCCCGCGGTCGTCCGCCTGTGCCACCAGGTCCGCCCAGTCGGTGAGCCGGCCGCTGGCGCCGGGCGACTGCACGATCACCCCGAAGAACTCGCCGGCCGGCAGGCCGGCCCGCAGGTCGGCGGTGACGATCTCGATGCCCAGCGGCTCGGCGCGGGTGGCCAGCACCGCCGCGGTCTGGGCGAACAGGTCGACGTCGACGGCCAGCCGGTTGGCCGTGCCCGTCGCGGTGCGCGGCGCGGCGCGGTGCATCAGCGTCATCGCCTCGGCGGCCGCCGTCGCCTCGTCGAGCATCGAGGCGTTGGCCACCTCCAGCCCGGTCAGCTCGGCGACCATGGTCTGGAAGTTCAGCAGCGCCTCCAGCCGACCCTGGCTGATCTCCGGCTGATACGGGGTGTACGCGGTGTACCAGGCCGGGTTCTCCATGATGTTGCGCAGCAGCACCGGCGGGGTGAGCGTGTCGTAGTAGCCCTGGCCGATCATGGAGACCGCCACCGTGTTTTCCTGTGCCATCGCCCGCAGCTCGGCCAGCGCCTCGGCCTCGGTGGCCGGCGGCGGCAGCCGGTCGAGTCCGGGCGCGGCGCCGGTGCCGGTGGTCCGGTCCAGGATCTCCGCCGGCAGCGCGGTGGCGGCCAACTGGTCGAGGGAGTCCACCCCGATGACGGCGAGCATCCGGGCGATCGCATCGGTGTCCGGGCCGATGTGCCGGCGAGCGAAGGCGGATTCGGTGTGATCGGACACGGGCGGCGCTCCTGAGATCGACAAAAAGGGGGCAGCGGACGATTCCGCTGGTCCTCCCCCTCTGTCTTCACCCGTGCGCCGGGCGCCTGAGAGCTTCGGCCGGTCGGCCTTTCCCCATCGGCGGG
>NZ_JBYCLB010000651.1:0-3012 GCF_057473705.1 Mycobacterium sp. TH-M15
GTATTTCTAGCCGGTCATCTCCTCACGGGTCGTCGCCGTCGACCCAGCGGCGGCCGTCGTCGAGAGCGCCCACCCTAGACTCGGCTGCATGAGCCGAAGCCCGACCCGCTGGTTGATCAACACCATCTGGAGCGCCGGGCTGCGGCCGCCGGTGCCGCTGGAGCTGGCGGTGCACCGGCCGGCCGGCGGGACGGTCGACCTGGCCGGCAAGCGGGTGCTGCTGACCGGCGCGTCGTCGGGGATCGGCGCGGCCGCGGTCGCCCGGTTCGCCCGGCGCGGCGCGACCGTGCTGGCGGTGGCCCGCCGGCAAGAGCTGCTCGACGTGGTGGTGCAGACGGCCACCGAGGGCGCCGGCGGCCAAGGCACCGCCGTCGCGATCGCCGCCGACCTCTCCGAGCTGGACGCGGTCGATGCGCTGGTCGGCGACGTCGAGGAGCGGTTCGGCGGGGTGGACATCCTGGTCAACAACGCCGGCCGGTCGATCGTCCGGCCGATCGCCGACTCGCTGGAGCGCTGGCACGATCTGGAGCGCACCATGGCGATCAACTACTACGCGCCGCTGCGGCTGGTCCGCGGCCTGGTGCCGGGCATGTTCGAGCGCGGCGACGGGCACATCATCAACGTCGCGACCTGGGGCGTGATGTTCGAGGCGTCGGCGAACTTCGGGGCGTACAACGCGTCCAAGGCCGCACTGGCCTCGGTGAGCCGGGTGATGGAGACCGAGTGGTCGGGCCGCGGCGTGCACTCCACGACGCTGTATTACCCGTTGGTGGCCACCCCGATGGTCACCCCCACCAAGGACTTCGACAACCGGCCGGCGCTCACCCCCGACGAGGCCGCCGAGTGGATGATCGTCGCCGCCCGCCGGCGGCCGGTCCGGATCGCGCCGCGCACCGCACTGGCGGTCAAGGCGCTGGACACGCTGAACTCGCGGTGGTCGACCGAGTGGGCCAGGTCGAACACGGTCAACCCGGGACGCTGATGGAGGGCTGATGGAGATTCTGGCCAGCCGGGTGCTGTTCCGGCCCACCGACTACCCACGTTCGGTGCGCTTCTACCGTGACGAGCTCGGGCTGGCGATCGCCCGCGAGTACCCGTCCGGCACCGTCTTCTACGCCGGGCAGTCGCTGATCGAGCTGGCCGGCTACAGCGGCCCGGACCGGTCGGTCGGGCCGCCGTTCCCCGGGGCGCTGTGGCTGCAGGTACGCGACGTGCGCGCCACCGAGGCCGAGCTGGCCGGCCGCGGCGTGCCGATCACCCGGACCGCCCGCCAGGAGCCGTGGGGGCTGCACGAGATGCAGGTGACCGACCCCGACGGTGTGATCTTGATCTTCGTGGAGGTGCCCGCCGACCACCCGCTGCGCCGGGACACCCGCCAAGACCCCAGGCCAGAAGGTTAACAGCGGGATAACAGTTGGGAACGAGCGGGATACGGCGGCGCTTTTCTCACCCGATTATTCGACAACGGCGGGCCGGACCGCCAAAATTAACGCCGTGACGTCCCGATGTCCTGTGCGCGTCGAGCGCTGTGATGTCCCGTGAGCCTTGACCTGTTCCTGCTGATCGTCGTGGTGGTCACGGCACTCGGGTTCGACTTCACCAACGGGTTCCATGACACCGCCAATGCGATGGCGACATCCATCGCCAGCGGCGCGCTGAGCCCGAAGGCGGCGGTCACCCTGTCGGCCTGCCTGAACCTGGTCGGCGCGTTCCTGTCCACCGCGGTGGCGGCCACCATCGCCAAGGGCCTGGTGGACGTGCACCTGGTGACGCTGGACCTGGTCTTCGCCGGCCTGGTCGGCGCCGTCGTCTGGAACCTGCTGACCTGGCTGCTGGGCATCCCGTCGAGTTCGTCGCACGCGCTGATCGGCGGCATCGTCGGCGCGATGATCGTCGCGGTCGGCAGCCACGGGGTGTTGTGGACCGGCGTCGTCTCCCGGGTGGCGGTGCCGGCGGTGGTCGCCGCGGTGGTCGCCACCCTGGTCGCCTCGGTCGGCACCTGGCTGGTGTACCGGATCACCCGCGGCGTCGGCGAGCAGCGCACCGAACGGGGCTTCCGCCGCGGCCAGATCGGCTCGGCCGCGCTGGTCTCGCTGGCGCACGGCACCAACGACGCGCAGAAGACGATGGGCGTGATCTTCCTGGCGCTGATGTCCTACGGGTCGGTGAGCAAGTCGGCGGCGCTGCCCCCGCTGTGGGTGATCGTCTGCTGCGCCATGGCGATGGCCGCCGGCACCTACCTGGGCGGCTGGCGGATCATCCGCACGCTGGGCAAGGGCCTGGTCGAGATCAAGCCGCCGCAGGGCATGGCCGCCGAATCGGCCGCTGCCGCCGTCATCCTGCTCTCCAGCCATTTCGGCTACTCGCTCTCCACCACCCAGGTCGCCACCGGGTCGGTGCTCGGCAGCGGCGTCGGCAAACCCGGCGCCCAGGTGCGCTGGGGGGTGCTCGGCCGGATGGCGGTCGCCTGGCTGGTCACCCTGCCGCTGGCGGGTCTGGTCGGCGGGGCCGCCTATCTGCTGGTGCACGGCGTCGGCGGCTACCTGGGGGTCGGTGTCGGCTTCGCGGCGCTGGCGGCGGTCTCGCTGGCGATCTGGCTGCGGTCGCGCCGGGTCCCGGTCGACGCGTCCAACGTCAACGACGCGTGGGAGGGCAGCCTGACCGGCGGCCTGCAGGGCCCGGTGCCGGTCGAGAACGTCGACACCGCGTTCCCGCCGCCGATGCCCGCCCCGATCACCGTCACCGTGCCCGCGGCCGTCACGCTCGGCGTCCCCCGGACCGTCGGTGCACCCGGGGTCAGCTCGTCGTGAGCGCCTGGTTCAACGTCGACGCCACCGCCAAGATCCTGGTCTTCGGGATGCTGGCCGGGGCGGCACTGCCGGCGTTGTTCGCGCTCGGGGTGCGGCTGCACGCGGCCGGGTCCGCGCTGACCGAGGCGGGGCCGTCGACCACCCGGCGCCGGGCGGTGCTGGGCACGCTCGGCTGGGCCATCTACGCACTGTTGGTGGTGAT
>NZ_JBYCLB010000652.1:0-2253 GCF_057473705.1 Mycobacterium sp. TH-M15
CACTGACCCCGGCAGAGCCGAGCCAGCAGCAGGTGGGTCAGCACCGGCAGCACCAGGTAGAACGCCACCTCGACCGCGAGGCTCCACATCTGGGTGAGGCCCTGGTGCAGGTAGCCGCCGTAGGGATAGGTGGTGCTGTAGATCTGGGTCAGGGTCAGGTTGCGCAGCAGCCCGATCCAGGTGTGCCCGGGGTTCGGCCCGGCGGTGCGGAAGTGGTAGACGACGTAGGCGGCCAGCACGGTGACCAGGTAGGCCGGCATGATGCGCCGGGCCCGGTGCCGACCGTACCGGCGGAGCGACGGGGCCGGCCGGTCGGCTGCGCTGGCCAGCACCCACGGCCGGAACAGCAGAAAACCGGAGAGCACGAAGAAGATCGGCACGCCGATCTCCATCCGGGAGGAGACCAGCCCGGCGTAGCCGTGGGTGTACTTCCCGGTGGTGTAGGCGGCGTGGGTGGCCACCACCAGGCTGGCGGCGACCGCGCGGACGCCGGTCAGCGATTCGACCCGGTAGATCGGCCTGCGGTCAGCGGTCGCGGGAACCTGCGCCGGTGAGAGCGTCATCCCGCGTGTTTCTTGCCTGATCCGTTGGGCCGGTTGGGTTTGCCCGGCGGCCGGTCGGGACGCAGGTTGATCAGCACGCCGGAGATCCGGGTCCGCTCCAGCGCCTTGAGGGTCTTGGCGGGCAGCGTGGCCGGCAGCTCCACCAGGGAGAAGTCCGGCCGGATGCTGATCTGACCGAAGTCGCTGCGATGCAGGCCGCCTTCGTTGGCCAGCGCGCCGACGATCGCCCCCGGTCCGATCTTGTGCCGTTTGCCGACCGCGATCCGGTAGGTGGCGAACCCGCCGCGGCGGTCGCCCTTGCGGCCGGGCTCGCGGGCCGGCTTGCCGGGCCGGTCACGACGGCGCTCCGGCGGCGGCTCGGGCGCCATCAGGAACTGCTCGCCGCCGCGGGACTGCAGCGCCAGCGCCGCCGCGATGTCGGCCATCGGCACGTCGTGCTCCCGGCTGTACTCCTCGACCAGGCTGCGGAACACGTCGGTGCCGGGCCCGCCGAGGCTGTCGGTGATCGAGTCGGCGAACTTCGCCACCCGCTGGGCGTTGACGTCTTCGACGGTGGGCAGTTGGGATTCGACGAGCTTCTGCCGGGTCGCCTTCTCGATCGCCTTGAGCAGGTGCCGTTCCCGGGGACTCACGAAGAGCAGCGCCGACCCGGACCGGCCGGCCCGCCCGGTGCGGCCGATGCGGTGCACGTAGGACTCGGTGTCCTGCGGGATGTCGTAGTTGACCACGTGCGAGATCCGGTCCACGTCCAGGCCGCGCGCCGCGACGTCGGTGGCGACCAGGATGTCGACACCGCCGTCCTTCAACGCGCTGATGGTCCGCTCGCGTTGCGCCTGCGCGATGTCGCCGTTGATCGCGGCCGCGGAGAACCCTCGGGCACGTAGTTTCTCGGCGACGTCCTCGGTGGCCTGTTTGGTGCGGACGAACACGATCATCGCCGCGAACGGCTCGACCTCGAGCACCCGGGTCAGCGCGTCCATCTTCCGCGGGCCGGCCACCTCGATGTAGCGCTGGGCGATGTTCTCCGCGGTCGGGGTCTTCGCCTCGACGGTGACCTCGACCGGGTCGTGCAGGTATTTGGCGGTGATCCCACGGATCGCCCGCGGCATGGTGGCCGAGAAGAGCGCCACCTGCTTGTACTCCGGGGTGTCGGCCAGGATCCGTTCGACGTCCTCGGCGAAGCCCATCGCCAGCATCTCGTCGGCCTCGTCGAGCACCAGGTAGTCCACCCGGGACAGGTCCAGGCTGCCGCGCTCCAGGTGGTCGATGACCCGACCGGGGGTGCCGACCACCACCTGCGCACCCCGCTTCAGCCCGGCCAGCTGCACCGCGTAGGACGATCCGCCGTAGATCGGCAGCACGTTGATCCGCGGCAGGTGCGCCCCGTAGCGGCCGAACGCCTCGGCCACCTGCAGGGCCAGCTCCCGGGTGGGGGCCAGCACCAGCGCCTGGGTGGCTTTGCTGGCGGTGTCGATGCGGGACAGGATCGGGATGGCGAACGCGGCCGTCTTGCCGGTGCCGGTCTGGGCCAGGCCGACCACGTCGGAGCCGGCCAGCAACGCCGGAATGGTCGCGGCCTGGATCGCCGACGGCGTCTCGTATCCGACGTCGCCGACGGCCCGCAGCACCGAAGGGTGAATCTGCAGGTCAGCGAAGGTGGCCGCGGGGGTCTCCGGGAACGTCATGGCGT
>NZ_JBYCLB010000653.1:0-2890 GCF_057473705.1 Mycobacterium sp. TH-M15
CGGGTGGGCGCCGTTTTCGTATCGTCGGGTCGCGGTGACTGCGCGGAATGATCCGGGTCCGGCGCCGTGTCGCGGATGAAACCGCACCGTCGGCGCCGGGCCGTCGTCCCGCCCACGGGCAACCAACTAGAACACGTTCCAGTTTCAGTGCTAGCCTCGTCCCGTGAGTGATAACCAGACGCTGCAGGGCAAGGTCGCCTTCGTCACCGGCGCGGCACGCGGACAGGGCCGCGCGCACGCGGCGCGGCTGGCGCGCGCGGGCGCCGACATCATCGCCGCCGACATCTGCGCCCCGGCGTCGGACTGCATCAGCTACCCGGCGGCCACCCCGGAAGATCTCGCCGACACCGTCCGTGCGGTCGAAGTCGAAGGACGCAAGATCTTGGCCCGCGCCGTCGACATCCGCGACGACGCCGCACTGCGCACCCTGGTCGCCGACGGGGTCGAGCGGTTCGGCCGGCTCGACGTGCTGGTGGCCAACGCCGCGGTGCTGAACTGGGGGAGGCTTTGGGAGCTCACCGACGAGCAGTGGAATACCGTCATCGACGTCAACCTGACCGGCACCTGGCGCACCGTCCGGGCCGCGGTGCCGCCGATGATCGCGGCCGGCAACGGCGGCTCGATCGTCATCGTCAGCTCGTCGGCGGGGCTGAAGGCCACCCCGGGCAACGGCCACTACTCGGCGGCCAAGCACGGGCTGGTCGGCCTGACCAACTCGCTGGCGCTGGAGGTCGGCCAGTACGGCATCCGGGTCAACTCGATTCATCCGTACTCGGTGGACACCCCGATGATCGAGCCGGAGGTGATGGCGAAGGTCTTCACCGAACACCGTGACTACCTGCACAGCTTCCCGCCGATGCCGTTGAAGCCCGACGACTTCATGACGCCGGACGAGATCGCCGATGTGGTGGTCTGGCTGGCCGGCGACGGCTCCGGGCTGCTATCGGGGGTGCAGATTCCGATCGACAAGGGCGCGCTGAAGTACTGACCTTCCGGCCGGGTCCGGCCAGGGTCACGATCCGCCGTCCAGAACCTCGGCGAATTCGTCGACCGCCCAACCGATCTCCTCGGCGGTGATCACCAGCGGCGGGGCGAGTCGCAGTGTCGATCCGTGGGTGTCTTTGACCAGCACACCTCTTCGGGCCAGTTGCAGGCTGACCTGTCGGGCCGTGGCGACCCGTGGATCGATGTCCACCCCTGCCCAGAGTCCACGGCTTCGCACCGCCAGTACGCCGCGACCGATCAGCGACGTCAGTCGGTCGGTCAGGATGCGGCCGAGCTCCGCAGACCGGGCCTGGAACTCGCCGCGAGCCACCATCGAAACCACGGTGCTGCCGATCGCCGCCGCCAACGGGTTGCCACCGAACGTCGAGCCGTGCTCGCCGGGGTGCAGCACCTCCATCACGCCGCGGTCGGCGACGACGGCCGACAGCGGTACCACGCCGCCGCCCAGCGCCTTGCCGAGCAGGAAGACGTCGGGTACCACCCCCCAGTGGTCGCAGGCGAAGGTGCGGCCGGTTCGAGCGAGGCCGGATTGAATCTCGTCGAAGATCAGCAGCATGTCGTGGTCGGTGCAGACTCGCCGCACCGCGGGCAAGTAGTCGTCCGGCGGCACGATGATGCCTGCCTCACCCTGAATCGGCTCCAACAGAACCGCGACAGTGTGTTCGTCGACGGCGGCGGCCACCGCGTCGGCGTCGCCGAACGGCACGGACCGGAAGCCGGGTGTGAACGGCCCGAAGCCCCGGCGTGCCAGCGGGTCCGAGGAGAAACCGACGATCGTGATCGTCCGGCCGTGGAAATTGTTCTCGGCCACCACGATGTTGGCGTCGTCCGCGGGCACCCCCTTGACGTCGGTTCCCCATTTGCGAGCCAGCTTGATCGCACTTTCCACCGCTTCGGCACCGCTGTTCATCGGCAGCACCATCTGTTTGCCGCACAGCCCGGCCAGCGCGGCGCAGAACGGCCCGAGCCGGTCGCTGTGAAACGCTCGACTGGTCAGGGTCAGCTCATCAAGCTGGGCGTGCGCGGCCGCGACGATCTCCGGGTTGCGGTGACCGAAGTTCACCGCCGAGTAGGCCGACAAGCAGTCCAGGTACCGACGGCCCTCGAGGTCGGTGACCCATGCCCCCTCGGCACTGGCCGCGACCACCGGTAGTGCCGCATAGTTGTGCGCGACGTGGCGCTGGTCGGTGGCGATCGCCCACCGGGTGCGCTCAGAGACTCCCGCCGCTAGCTGCACCGTCATGAGTACACCTCCAGCGTGCAACATTTCACCGCTCCACCGCCCTTGAGCAGTTCGGACAGCTCGACTCCGATCGGCTCGAAGCCGGCATCGCGCAGCTGTCGGGCAAACCCGGTTGCCGCCACAGGGTGCACGACGTGGCGTCCGTCGGAGACCGAGTTGAGTCCCATGACCCGGACCTTGGGCGCAAGCCTCGGACTTTAGTCCGGGGTTAGGCCATCTCGTTTGTCGGCGGGCGCAGCCCGCCGGTCATAGTGGGCGGGCTTGGCCGTCGATGTATTGCTTGATGATCGACAGGGGTTTGGTCGTCGGGGTCAGCCCGACGCGCCGCCACCCGGAGACGTCCATCGGTGCGTCGGTGCGCCTGCGCCGGTCGATGGCGCACTCAAAGCGGCGCCAAGATCGCGGCCGCCCTGGGCGTCGACGTCGCCCAGCTGCACGCGGCGTGGCACCGGTCCCGCACCCGACCCGCGAGTGCGCCGGCATAGCGGCTTCGGTCGTTGCGGGGCGGTGGCGCATGTCGTAGCGTCGAGAAACACTGTTCACGCAGCTAAGGGCTCGCGCAGTAATTAATCGGGTTCTGGTGGGCGTGTCGCGGTGTGGTCGGCGGTGAGCGTGTAGTTCCAGTCGCCGTGGAATTCGTGA
>NZ_JBYCLB010000654.1:0-11511 GCF_057473705.1 Mycobacterium sp. TH-M15
CGACGACGTGCCGCCGGGCGCGCGGGCGGTCTCGGCCGGGCCGCAGCGCAACATCGAGAACTGGGTGCAGCGCAAGCGCCCGGGCAGCACGGCCGCCGAGGCGGCCGCGCGGGCGCTGGACCAGCGGCGCGACCGGAAACCGTGAGCGCGGTCTTCTGCCGATCCGCTGCGACAGCGCAGACCCCACTACGTACCATTAGGCCGAAGTCGACCCGGTTGACCAGGGTCTCGGACAGCAGGGAACGCACGTGAGCCACGAGTGGATAGCCAACCGCAAAAACCTGATGCTCTTCGCCGGCCGGGCGCACCCGGAGCTGGCCGAACAGGTCGCCAAGGAGCTCGACGTGCCGGTCACCGCGCAGACCGCCCGTGACTTCGCCAACGGCGAGATCTTCGTCCGCTTCGAGGACTCGGTGCGCGGCTGCGACGCGTTCGTGCTGCAGTCGCACCCCGCGCCGCTGAACCAGCACCTGATGGAACAGCTGATCATGATCGACGCGCTCAAGCGCGGCAGCGCCAAGCGGATCACCGCGATCCTGCCGTTCTACCCCTACGCCCGTCAGGACAAGAAGCACCGCGGCCGGGAGCCGATCTCGGCCCGGCTGGTGGCCGACCTGCTCAAGACCGCCGGCGCCGACCGGATCGTCACCGTGGACCTGCACACCGACCAGATCCAGGGCTTCTTCGACGGCCCGGTCGACCACATGCGGGCCCAGCCGCTGCTGATCGGCCACATCAAGGAGAACTACGGCGACCACGACGTGGTGGTGGTCTCCCCCGATTCCGGCCGGGTGCGGATCGCCGAGAAGTGGACCGATTCGCTGGGTGGCGTTCCGCTGGCGTTCATCCACAAGACCCGCGACCCGCTGGTGCCCAACCAGGTCAAGTCCAACCGCGTCGTCGGCGAAGTCAGGGGCAAGACCTGCATCCTGATCGACGACATGATCGACACCGGGGGCACGATCGCCGCCGCGGTCCAGTTGCTGCGCGACGCCGGCGCCGGCGACGTGATCATCGCCGCCACCCACGGGGTGCTCTCCGACCCGGCCTCCGAGCGGCTGGCCAGCTGCGGAGCCAGCGAGGTGATCGTCACCAACACGTTGCCGATCGGCGAGCAGAAACGCTTCCCGCAGCTCACCGTCTTGTCGATCGCCCCACTGCTGGCCAGCACCATCCGGGCCGTCTTCGAGAACGGCTCGGTCACCGGACTGTTCAACGGAGACGCCTGACATGGCCGGCGGGACCATCTACCACAACCCGCGCTGCTCCACCTCGCGTAAGACGCTGGAGCTGCTGCGCGACAACGGCGTCGAGCCGACGATCATCGAGTACCTCAAGACGCCGCCGTCTCGGGCCGAGCTGGCCGCGATGATCGACGCGGCCGGGATCGGGGTGCGCGATGCGGTGCGCACCGGCGAGTCGGTCTACGCCGAGCTCAACCTGGCGGGCTCATCCGACGACGAGCTGCTCGACGCGATGGTTGCGCATCCGATCCTCATCCAGCGGCCGTTCGTCGTCACCGCCAAGGGCACCCGGCTGGGCCGTCCGGTCGAGTCGGTCCGCGACATCCTGTGACCGCTGCAACGCGAACCGCCGGGATCCTGGCCTGCCTGCTGCTGGTCGCCGGCTGCGGCGCCAAGACCCCGGACTACCAGTCGATCTGGACCTCTCCGGGTGCCACCTCGACGACGACCGCCGAATCAGACGTGGTGCCGCTCTCGAAGTACCTGGAGGACAACGACGTCGCCGCCCAGGCGGTGGCACCGGAGTCGCTGCCCGACCTGAAGGTGTGGATACCGACCCCGAAGGGCTGGTCGCAACGGAAGAACGCCAAGCTGCCGGCCACCACCCTGGTGATCGGCAAGGGCGACGGGTATCCGTCGGCGGTGTTGACCGCGGTGCAACTCAACGGCGAGTTCGACGCCGCCGAGGTGATCAAGCACGGCCTCGCCGAGGCGGAACAGCTACCCAACTTCCACCGGCTGAACAGCTCCACCGACGACTTCCAGGGTTTTCCGTCGGGGATGGTCCAGGGCAGTCACGACCTGAACGGCAAGCGGATGCACTCCTGGCTCCGGATGGTCGTCGCGACCGGCTCAGCGGTGCTCAACCAGCGTTACCTGGTCCAACTCACCGCCATCAGCCTGGCCGACCAGGCCGAAGCGGATGCGCCCGCCGTGGAAGAAGTCATGGACGGGTTCGTCGTCGCCGCCAAATGACCGGCGCCGGGGTGACGTCTCCGCTCCGAGAGCACCCGATATAGCATCGGTCGGCATGTGGACATCCGTCGCCCGCCGGGCCGTCGCGGCGGCGCTGCTGGCGTCGGCCACGCTGTTGACCGGATGCTCCTTCCACGCCGAGACCGGCACCGCACAGTCGATCCCCAAGGACAAGCTGGCCAAGACCGTCAAGCAGCGACTCGAGGCGACCAACGGCAAGAGGATCGGCTCGGTCACCTGCGACGGAGACCTGCGGGCCAAGGTCAAGGCCACCCAACGCTGCACGCTGTTCCTCGGCGACACCAAGCAGGGGGCGACGGTGACGACCACCTCGGTGCACGGCAACGACGTCGGCTTGCACATCGACGTCGACAAGAAGACGCAGCCGGCCTGACCGGATTTCCACTGCGCCGCGCCGATGCGCTAGCCTGACCAGCAGTCACGGCGAGGGCGGCCGGTCTCCGGTCGCCGTTATCGGCGAAGACCTGATGGTTGTCGTCGGCTCGTCGTGCGAACGAACGCAGCGACAGGAGCATCCGATGGCCACATCCGCAACCAACCGACTGAGCGTCTCGGTGCGCTCGGCGACCGGCAAGGGCGCCTCGCGTCGGGCCCGGCGCGAGGGCAAGGTGCCGGCGGTCCTCTACGGCCGGGGCAGCGACCCGCAGCACCTGGAGCTCGACGCGCACGACTACGCCGCGGTGCTGCGCCACGCCGGCACCAACGCGGTGCTCACCCTCGACATCGACGGAACCGAGCAGTTGGCGCTGACCAAGGCGCTCACCGTACACCCGATCCGGCGTACCCTCCAGCACGCCGACCTGCTGGTGGTACGCCGCGGGGAGAAGGTGGTCGTGGAGGTATCGATCGCCGTCGAGGGGGACGCCGCGCCCGGCACCCTGGTCACCCACGACGCCAACACCGTCGAGGTCGAGGCCGAGGCGCTGTCGATCCCGGAGCAGCTGACCATCTCCATCGCCGGCGCCGAGGCCGGCACCCAATTCGCCGCCGGCAGCATCGAGCTGCCCGCCGGGGTGACCCTGGTGTCGGACCCGGAGCTGCTGCTGGTCAACGTCGTCGCCGCCCCGACCGCCGAAGAGCTGGAGCCGGCGGCCGGCGAGGCAGCGGCCGAGGAGGGCGCCGCCGAGAAGCCCGGAACCGAAGCACCCGACGCCGAGTAGGTCGGCCGCGACGTGGCCGAGCCGGCGCCCGCACTGGTGGTCGGCCTGGGCAACCCGGGGCCGAACTACGCCCACACCCGGCACAACCTGGGCTTTCTGGTGGCCGACCTGCTCGCCGAGCGGATCGGCGCGACGCTCAAGGCGCACAAGCGGTCCGGGGCCGAGATCGGCACCGGCCGGCTGAGCGGGCGGTCGGTGGTGCTGGCCCGGCCGCGCTGCTACATGAACGAGTCGGGCCGCCAGGTCGGTCCGTTGGCGAAGTTCTACTCGGTGGCCCCCGGCGACGTCATCGTCGTCCACGACGATCTCGACCTGGACTTCGGCCGGATCCGGTTGAAGTCCGGCGGCGGCGAGGGCGGGCACAACGGGCTGCGCTCGGTGGCCGCGGCGCTGGGCAGCAAGGAGTTCCAGCGGGTCCGGATCGGCATCGGCCGCCCGCCCGGCCGGAAGGACCCGGCGGCGTTCGTGCTGGAGCGGTTCACCGCGGCCGAACGCGGCGACGTCCCGGCGATCTGCGCGCAGGCCGCCGACGCCACCGAGCTGCTGATCGAGCTGGGGCTGGAGGCCGCCCAGAACGTCGTGCACGCCTGGCCCTGACCGCGGCCCCGGTTAGGTGACCAGGGTGACCGAGTTGGCCCGGCGCAGCTTGCCGGACGGGGTCTTCGGGATGGTCCCGGGCCCGAGCACCACCACGTTGCGCGGCCGCACGTCGACCTCCTTGACCACCTCGTGGGCGACCTGGTGTTCGATCCGGCGCACCTCGGCGGCGTCCTCCCAGGCGTTCGACTCCACCGCGACCGCGAACGTCTCCCGGGAGTGCCCGGCGTCCAGCCGCACCGCCACCGCGCAGCCCGGCCGCACGCCGTCGACCCGGCCGGCGGCCCGCTCGATGTCGGTCGGGTAGATGTTGCGGCCGCCCATGACGATGACGTCCTTGACCCGGCCGCAGACCACCAGGTGGTCGTTCTCCATCAGGTAACCCAGGTCGCCGGTGTCGTACCAGCCGTGCTCGTCCTGGGCCGGGATGTAGCCGGCCATGGTGATGTAGCCGGGGGTGACCGACTCGCCGCGCAGCTGGACCACGCCGACACCGCGCGACGGCAGCACCCGGCCGTCGTCGCCGACGATGCGGACCTCCAGACCACCGATCGGCAGACCGAGCGAAGCCAGCCGACGGGTGTTGCCCCTGGTGGCCGGCACCGCCTGGTGCAACGCGGCCAGCAGGTCGGCGTCCACCTCGTCGACCTCCAGTCCGGTACCCACCGGTGAGAACGCCGTCGCCAGCACCGTCTCCGCCATCCCGTAGACCGGCATAATCGCCTCGGGTTTGAGCCCGAACGGCCGGCCGGCGTCGATCAGGTCCTCGACGTCGGCGGGATCCACCGGCTCGGCCCCGGACATCGCCATCCGCAACGTCGACAGGTCGAACTGGCCCGGCTCGGCCTGTCGGCGCAGCCGCTTGGCGAAGAGCGCGTAGGCGAAGTTCGGTCCGCAGATGAACGTGCCCCGGTACTTGTCGACCAGTTTGGCCCAGAGCAGGGTGTCGCGCAGGAAGTCCATCGGGGTGATCTTGACCAGCTCGCCACCGAAGTACATCGGCGTGGTCAGGAACCCGACCATGCCCATGTCGTGGAAGCAGGGCAGCCAACTGACCATCACGTCTTTTTCGAGGTCGTAGTTGACCCCGGCGAACATCGCCTCCAGGTTGGCGTGGATGTTGCGGTGGGTGATCTGCACCGCCTTCGGCGATCCGGTCGAGCCGGACGTCAGCTGCATCAACGCGACGTCGTCCTCACCGGCGTCCACCGGGTCGATCGGCCCGGCGGCCAACAGGTCGGCGACGGTGACGACGGTGACGCCCTTCTCCTGCAGCACCGGCAACGCGGCCATGAACGGATCGGAGATGACGACGGCCTTGGCCTCGATCATGTCGATGACGCTGGCAGTGTCCGCGGCCCAGGCCACCAGGTCGGTGCGCGGGGTCGGCTGGTGCAGCATGGTCAGGCTGGCGCCACGCATCCAGAGTCCCTGCGCGGTGGGGGCGATCTCGACCGGGGCGCCGGCCAGCACCCCGACCGCGTCGCCGGGGCCGACCCCGGCCGCGGCCAAGCCGCCCGCGATCCGGCTCGCCTGCTCGTGCACCTCGGCCCAGGTGTGTCGCACCGGTTCGTGCGGCTCGCCGGTGACCATGCCCCGCGGGCTCTCCCGGGCACTGCGGTACATCTTCTCGGTGAACCTGCTCATGACCGCCTCCTCCATGAGGGCTGATGTCTCGATGCTCCGCCTGCCGGTGACCACATCGTGGCAGGCACGCGCACCAGGTCTGCGGCGGTTATGTCACAAACCGATGGTGGTTGGTCGCGTCGGCGCACCGGCCGGCCGCGGGGGCCGACAGACGATCGGATCGCACGGTCGCAACTAGTCACCGCCCAGCATCTTAAACTCTTCTTAATCACCCGGCCAAATGAGTGCCCGAGATTGCCGCGCCGATCACACCCCGCCCACCGGGGCGGGCACCACCCGCGCGCCGTAGACCGGCCCGGTGGCCACCCGGGCCGCCCGGCAGACCGCCGACGACGTGAGCGCGGCGGCGACGTCGGCCGCCGACGCCGCCGCGTCGCAGAGGAACGCACACGTCGGCCCGGATCCGGAGACGATGCCGGCCAGCGCGCCGGCGTCCGAACCGGTGCGCAGGGTGTCGTGCAGCGCCGGGTTCAGGCTCAGCGCCGCCGCCTGCAGGTCGTTGCCGAGCAGCGTGGCCAGCTGGTGCGGATCGCCGGCGGCCAGCGCGGTGAGCACCGGCTCCGGCGCCCCCAGCGGCTTCGGCGCCGCGCCGGCGTCGCGCAGCCGGTCCAGCTCGGCGAAGACCTCCGGGGTGGCCAGGCCGCCCTCGGCGAAGGCCAGCACCCAGTGGAAGCTGTCCCGGGTCAGCAGGGTGGCCAGCTGCTCGCCGCGGCCGGTGCCCAGCGCGGTGCCGCCGTGCAGCGCGAACGGCACGTCGCTGCCGAGCCGCGCCGCCAGCGCGTGCAGGTCGCGGCGCGGCACCCCCAGCTCCCAGAGCACGTTCATCGCCACCAGCACCGCGGCCGCGTCGGCGCTGCCGCCGGCCATGCCGCCGGCCACCGGGATCGCCTTGTCGACGCGGATCGCCACGTCGGGCGCCCGGCCGACATGCTCGGCCAGCAGCTCGGCGGCCCGCCAGGCCAGGTTCTGCTCGCCGCCGGGCAGCGTCTCCGCGCCCTCGCCGATGATCTCCAGCGAGAGCACGTCGGCGTCGCTGACCGTCACCTCGTCGACCAGGGAGACGGCGTGGAACACCGTGCTCAGCTCGTGGTAGCCGTCGCCGCGGCGGTCACCGACACCCAGGTACAGGTTGAGCTTGCCGGGCGCCCGAACCGTGATCGACCCGGTGGGTGTCCAGTCGGTGGCGGCGGCTCCGTCCATCGGCACCGGATGAGACTACCGCCGGGTAACCGACGGCCGGGGACAGACCGCCGAAGGCGTCGGTGACTCCGGTGCCGGCGGAGCGCCCGAGGCGGTGGCCGCCGGTGCCGGCGGAGCTGCCACCAGTGCGGCAGCGAAGCGCGACCGCAGCTGCGCTCCGCTCCGCATCGGACCCGGTTACAGGGACAGCGAGAAGTCCGGGTCGAAGGATTGGATGATGCCGGTCAGCGCGTTCTCGATGACCCGGATCTCGAAGCCGCCCGCCACGCTGCCGATCGCGTCGTTGACCGCGAACGGCATGCCGATCGCGTCGAGCAGGTTGCCCGCTTCGGCGAAGTGGGTGATCAGCTCGATGTCGTACGCCGGCAGGGTGGTGACCAGCGCGTTTATGATGTCGGTGGTCGGCAGCAGCGCCGCGTAGGCGTGCGAGAGCGCGGCACTGAAGTCGTTGACGATGTCGGTGAGGCTGAACGACGACGCCGCGAGGCCGGCCCCGCCGCCGGTCAGGGAGTCGATCAGGCCGGAGAGCGGCGACGCGCCCGCCGACAAACCCGACCCGATGTCTTTGAAGCTGTTAAAGAAGTCGGTGAAACCCGTCTCGGTGCCGGCGACCAGCGAGTTGAACAGGTGGCCCAGGTTGATGTCGGGGAAGAGCCCGAACGGGGTGGAGACGTTCGCCGGGCCGGTGTCCCAGCCGCCGGCGGCGCTGCCGTCCTGGATGTCCTTTACCGAGTCGACGTTGCCGTAGCCCAGGTCGACCAGGATCTTCAGGTCCGGCTGGACCAGGTCCGCGATCGGGGTGCCGATCAGCGGGATGTCGCGCACCAGGTCCAGCATCGGCAGGTTCTCGGTGGGGAGCAGGTAGTAGTGGGTGTTGGCCAGCTCGCCGGTGTAGTCGGCGGAGGTCGACAGCGGGATTGCGTCGGCGATCTCGCTGGCGGTCAGCGTCGGGTACGTGCCGTGGATGAAGGCGATGCCCGCCACCGCGTTGATGTCGGAGAGCAGGTCGATCGGGTACCTCGGGAAGTCGGCGAAGCCGTCGTACTCCAGGGTGTAGATCGCGGTGTCCCACGGGGTGTCGGCGGGCGTGGCGTCGCCGAAGGTGATGCCCAGGCTCGGGATGCTCAGGTGCTCCATCCCGGGGAAGGCGAACCGGGGGAAGATGCCGCCGTTCGGGTTGTCGATGTCGCCGATCAGCGAGAACGACAGCTGATCGTGGCTCGGCGCGTCCGAGGTTTGCAGCAGCTTCTGCATCTCCTCCGAGGCGATGATCGCGCTCTGCGAGTAGCCGAGCACGTGGGCGTCGTGTCCGGCGGCGATCACGTCGCCGATCTTGGTGTTCAGAATCGTCAGGCCCTGGGCGACCGACGGGTTGAGCTCCAGCTCCTTGACGCCCTCGAACGGGTACAGCCCCTCCGGGGTGAACAGCGCGTGCTCGTCGCCCGGGACGACGTCGAATGTCGGCTGGCCGTCGAAGAGCGGCTTGCCGTCGCTGAAGTCGGGGTAGGCGGCCGGGTTGATGTACCGCTCGCTGACGTCCGTGACGTACTCGTCGGACGGGATCGGGTCGCCGCTGCCGCCGATCACGATCCCGATCGTCTCGGCGTCCAGCAGCTTCGCCGCCGCGGTCACCGCCCGCACCTCGGCGGCCACCGCCGGAGCCAGCACCGGCGCCACTCCCAGCGCGGCGACCCCCAGCACCGCCACCGGAACGACACCCAGCGAACCCCACGTACGACCCGGCATGACTCACCCCACATGAGAAGTTAACGCGCCTAACGGCGGCATGGTCTTGGGATACGTTAAGCCTGTTGTTATCGGCGTTCAACCGCAACCCGCCAATTCTCAGCATCGAGGTTCACCCGCCCCGCGCTCACCTGCGCCGATACCCTGGAACCGTGGTGCACGTCGACGCCGACATCGGCACCTTCGGGGGCCTCGGGGGCCTCGGGGGCTATGTCATCGACCAAGAGGTGGGTCGCGGCGGTTCGGCGACCGTGTACCGGGCGCACCACACGTCCGACCCGCACCGGGTGGTGGCGCTGAAAGTCCTCCACGACCGCCACCGCACCCCGGCCGAGCAGGCACGGCTGCGCCGCGAGTTCGAGGTCGCCCACGCCCTGCGCCACCCGCACATCCTGGCCGTCTACGAGCACGGCCCGTCCTGGCTGGCGATGCAATTCGTCGACGGCGGAGACTCGACCGGGCTGACCAGCACCGCCGACCGGCTGACCGCGCTGGCCCAGATCGCCGATGCGCTGGACTGCGCGCACCGCGGCGGCATCGTGCACGGCGACGTCAAGCCGAGCAACATCCTGATCGGCTCGGACTTCGCCGACACCGGTGCGGTGCTGGTCGACTTCGGGGTGGCCCATGCCGTCGTCGACGACGTGGGACGCCGGCTGCGCAGCCCGCAGGTGTCGCTGCCCTACACCGCCCCCGAGGTGCTCAGCGGCCACCCGCCCGCGGCCGCCAGCGACCAGTACGCCCTGGCCTGTACCGCCACCGAATTACTCACCGGGACACCGCCGTTCGCCGACGACAACGCCGCCGCCCTGGTGGACGCCCAGCTGTACCGGAATCCGTCGCCGATCGCCGGCCGGTTCGACGGGGCGACCCGCTCGCTGGACCTGGTGCTGGCCCGGGCGATGCGCAAGGTTCCCGAGGAGCGGTACCGGTCCTGCATCGAGTTCGTCGAACGGCTAACCCGGGCCCTCGGCCGGGCCGGCTGACGCCAACCGGACGAAGTCGGCGATCGACAGCGTCTCCCCGCGGCACCCCGGATCGATGCCGGCGGCGCGCAGCCAGGCGGCGGCGGCACCGCCGGAGCCGGCCCACTCGGCGAACGCGTTGCGAGACGTCTTGCGCCGGTGCGCGAAGGCGATGTCCACCAGCTGGAACACCCGGCGGCGGAACGCGTCGTCGCTCGGCCACGGCGCCGCGTCGTAGCGGTCGATGCGCACCAGCCCGGAGTTGACCCGCGGCACCGGCCAGAACACCGTCGGCGGCACCGTGCCCAGCCGGCGCACCGGACCGAAGAACCGGGCCTTGGCGCTGGGCACCCCGTACGCCTTGCCGCCCGGCTCGGCCGCCAGCCGCTCGGCCACCTCCACCTGCACCATCACCACCGCCGTCCGCAGACCGGGGAACTCGGCGAGCACGTGCAGCAGCGCCGGCACCGCGACGTTGTAGGGCAGGTTGGCCACCAGCGCGGTCGGCTCGAACTCACCGCGGCGCACCGACATGATGTCCCGGCCCAACACGGTCAGCCGGCCGGCCGCGGCGGGCGCGTGGTCGGCGATCGTCTGCGGCAGCCGGCCGGCCAGCGCCGGATCCACCTCGACCGCGGTCACCGCGCACCCGGTCTCCAGCAGCGCCAACGTCAGCGACCCCAGGCCGGGGCCCACCTCCAGAACGCGGTCGGCGGCACCGACCCCCGCGCCGGCAACCACCCGGCGGACCGTGTTGGCGTCGTGAACGAAGTTCTGGCCCAGCGATTTCCGCGGCCGCAGTCCCAGTTCCTCGGCCAGCGCCCGGATCTCACCGCGGCCGAGCAGCCGGACCGTCAGCGCCTCGCGCTGCACACCGGCCAGGCGCCCCAGCCCTGCCGCGCCTGGGTGACGTCGGCGATCGCCATCTGCTCTTCCTTGGTGGCCAGGTCGGCGCGCGGGGCGTACTTGAGCCCGCCGTTGCGCTCCCAGGTGCTCTGGTCGAACTGCACGCCGCCGTAGTAGCCGTTGCCGGTGTTGATCGCCCAGTTGCCGCCGGCCTCACAGCCGGAGATGGCCTCCCAGGCGGCCCGGTTCGGCGACGTCGGCACCTCGGTGCCCGGCTTGGCGCCGACCCGCAGCACCGAATCCCGGGCCGCGGTCACCACCGTGTTGGCGACCGGCAGCCGACCGGCCACCGCCCCGTTGACCAGCGACACCGCGAAGGTCACGTCCTGAACGCCCGGCGTGCCGGGGTCCTCCACCACCTGGCGGCTCATGTTCATCGTCGGGTCCTCGATCCGCTGCGCGTTCGGCGCCAGCGGCACCCGCTCGGTGACCCGGTCCACCCGGATCCGGGTGACCTGGATCCGCATCCCCTCGGCGATCGGCTCCCAGGCCGGCGGCGTCACCTTGTCGCTCTGCTGCAGCGGGACGCCGGCGGCGGCCAGCAGGCTCTGCACGTCGGGAGCCGCCAGGTGCACGCTGCGCGGCACGCCGGCGTCGTCGATCTCGACGGTCTTGGCGCTGACCACCGGCAGCGCCATCCCGGCCAGCGGGACACGGCTGCGACGGGAGGCCGCGATCGGCGCGGTGTCGGTCACCGGCAGCCCGGCCAGCGCCTCCTCGACGGTGGCCGCCGTGGTCCAGACCTGGCCGGCGTCCCGGCCGTCGATGCTGACCTGCAGCGGCCGGCTGCGGTGCAGCACGATGGTGTCGGCGTCGCGCACCCGCACGTCGCCGGCCGGGGCGAGCCCGTCGCGGTCACCGACCACGAAGCCGTTCTCGGTGACGATGTCGATCACCCGCGACTTCATCGTGGTGACGGTGATCGGCGTGCCGTCCACGTCCAGGGTGACCGTCTTGCGCGCCGACACCGCATACCCGCCGGCGAACGCCAGCACCAGCAGGAACGCGCCGACGACGGCCCGCAGGGCCGGCGAATCGGACTGGTGCAGC
>NZ_JBYCLB010000655.1:0-2346 GCF_057473705.1 Mycobacterium sp. TH-M15
ACAACGTCGACGTCGGCCTGGCCAGCGGGCTGCCCGGGCACGCCCAGATCGGCAAGGGCATGTGGACGATGACCGAGCTGATGCACGACATGGTCGAGCAGAAGATCGCCCACCCGCGGGCCGGCGCCAGCACGGCGTGGGTGCCGTCGCCGACCGCGGCCACGCTGCACGCGATGCACTACCACCGGGTGGACGTCTTCGCGGTGCAGCAGGAGCTGGCCGGCGCGCCCCGGGCGACGCTGGATCAGCTGTTGACCATCCCGCTCACCGGCACGGAGCTGGCCTGGGCGCCGGAGGAGATCCGCGAAGAGGTCGACAACAACTGCCAGTCGATCCTCGGCTACGTGGTGCGCTGGATCGACCAGGGGGTGGGCTGCTCGAAGGTGCCCGACATCCACGACGTGGCGCTGATGGAAGACCGTGCCACCCTGCGGATCTCGTCGCAGCTGTTGGCGAACTGGCTGCGGCACGGGGTGCTCACCGCCGGCGATGTGCGCTCCGGGCTGGAGCGGATGGCCCCGGTGGTCGACCAGCAGAACGCCGGCGACCCGAACTACCGGCCGCTGGCGCCCGACTTCGACGCCAGCATCGCGTTCGCCGCCGCCGAGGAGCTGATCCTGTCCGGCGCGGGTCAGCCCAACGGCTACACCGAGCCGATCCTGCACCGCCGCCGGCGCGAGTTCAAGGCCGCGCACCCCGGCTCGTCCGGTGTCTGATCGACGGCGGTTGACCACGGCGACCCGCTCGCCGCTGAGCGGACGCGCGGACCGCCATGGGTAGGCACCGCATCCCCGGACCCGCCGACGGCGACGACGCCGAGGAGCCGCTCGACTACCCCACCGGCTTCGGTGGTTACGACGACGACGGCGGGTATTTCCGGGCCGGCACCTACCCCGAAGACGACCACTACGCCGCCGATGACCCCGACTACGACGACGGCTACACCGACCAGCCGGACGACGACGGCTACTACCCGGACGGCTCCGGTGACCGGGGCCACCTCGACGACCGGGATGCGCCGCCAACCGGGCGCAGCGCGGCACCCGGCGGGCCCCGGCCCCGCCGGTGGCGGGTCGCCGACCGGGGTGGCGGTCAGTGGGAGGGCGGCCACCGCAGCGACGACGGCCGGCGTGGTGTCAGCATCGGTGTGATCGTCGCGCTGGTCACGGTCATCGTCGTCGTCGGCGGAGTGATCCTGTGGCGCGGCTTCGGCAACTCACTCGCCCATCGCTCCGATGCCGCCGCCGGACACTGCGGCGAAGGCGGCCTCGTCGTCGCCGTCGTCGCCGATCCGTCCATCGCCGACCACCTGCAGGGCTTCGCCGACCGGTTCAACAAATCCGCCCGGCCGGTGCGCGATCGCTGCGTGTCGGTGCAGGTCAAGCCGGCCGACTCGGACGCCGTCATCGACGGCTTCATCGGCGAGTGGCCGGCGCAGCTCGGTGAGCGGCCGGCGCTGTGGATTCCGGGGAGTTCGATCTCCACCGCGCGGCTGAAGGCCGCCGCCGGCGAGCAGACGATCAGCGAGAGCCGCTCACTGGTCACCTCCCCGGTGCTCCTCGCGATCCAGCCGAAACTCCACCGCGCGCTGCAGCAACAAAGCTGGGGCAGCCTACCCAAACTGCAGACCACCCCCGACTCGCTGGCCGCGGTGGGCCTGCCGGGCTGGGGGTCGCTGCGACTGGCGCTGCCGATCGCCGGCAACGCCGACGCCGCGTTCCTGGCCGCCGAAGCCGTCGACGCGGCGGCCGCGCCCGGCGGTGCATCGGCCAGCGAGGGCGTGCCGGCACTGCGCAGCCTGCTGGGCGATCAGCCGAAGCTGGCAGACAACTCCCTGGCCGAGGCGATGAACGCGCTGCTGGACCCGGGCGACCCGGCAGCCGCACCGGTACACGCCGTGGTCACCACCGAGCAGCAGCTGTTCACCCGGGCCCGGTCGCAGGCCGGCACCGCGAGTTTGGGAGCGTGGCTGCCGCCCGGCCCGGCCGTGGTCGCCGACTACCCGGCCGCGCTGCTCAGCGGGGCCTGGTTGTCGCCGGAGCAGATGAGCGCGGCCAGCGAGTTCGCCCGGTTCGCGCAGAAACCCGACCAGCAGGCCGAGCTGGCCGAAGCCGGCTTCCGGGCCGAGGGCGTGAAACCGCCGACGAGCGACGTCACCGCCTTCGGGCCGCTGCCGGAGACGCTGTCGGTCGGCGACGACCAACTGCGGGCCACGCTGGCCGGGACGCTGGGCACCTCGTCGACCGGCTCGACGGTCACCGTGATGCTGGACCAGTCGATGACGACCAGCGAAGGCAGCGACAGCCGGTTCGGCAATGTCGTCACCGCACTGAGCAGCCGGATTCA
>NZ_JBYCLB010000656.1:0-3562 GCF_057473705.1 Mycobacterium sp. TH-M15
CGCCCCGGCCCTACCCCGCCGCACCCCCCACGCGCGGGGGCGCGCGCCGGGTCCCACGCCCCCGCCCGCGGCGGCGCGTCGACCGCCGCGCCGGTGAGGCCGAGTTCGGCGGCGACCGCACCCACCGAGACGGCGTTGTCACCGGAGATCACCTTGACCGCCACGTCCTGGGTGGCGAAGTACTCCAGCGTCTGCCGGGCGTCCGGGCGCAGCTTCTGCTCCAGCACCACCAGGGCGACCGGCGTCACCTCCCCGGGCGCGGCCGGGTCGTCGACCGGCCGGTCGCTGCTGGCCAGCAGCAGCACCCGCAGCCCCTTCGCGCCAATCTGGTCGGCCTGTCGCGCGGCCGCCGAATCCGGTCGGGCCAGCACGTCCGGTGCGCCGATCAGCCAGTTGCCGTGCTCGCGGTAGGAGACGCCGCTCCACTTGGTGGCCGACTTGAACGGCGCGGAAGCCGATACCGTCCAGTCCGGTGGCATCCGGAACGCCTCGCCGATCGCCTGCATGCTGGCGTTCGGCCGCTCGTCGTGCGCGGCCAGGGCAGCCAGCACATCGGTGGTCGCCGGACGCTGGTCGGCGGCGGTCAGCTCGGTGACGCCGCAGACCCGCATCCCGGTGTCGGTGAGCGTCCCGGTCTTGTCGGTGCAGACCACGTCGACGCGGGCCAGCCCTTCGATCGCGGGCAGCTCCTGCACCAGGCACTGCCGCTGGCCCAGCCGGATCACCCCGACCGCGAAGGCGATCGAGGTCATCAGGATCAGCCCCTCCGGGACCATCGGAACCAGGGCGCCGACCATCGCCAGCACCGACGCCTGCCAGCCCACGTCGGTGGTGAACAGTTGGGTGTAGATGATCAGCAGGCCGGTCGGGAAGAGCAGGTACGTGATGAACTTCAGGATCTTGTCGATGCCGGTGCGCAGTTCGGACTTCGCCAGGGTGAACCTGCTGGCTTCGTCGGCCAGCTTGGCGGCGTAGGCCGCACGCCCCACCTTGGTGGCCCGGTAGGCGCCGGTGCCGGCCACCACGAAGCTGCCCGACATCACCTGGCCAGCAACCTCTTTGACGACCGGATCGGCCTCCCCGGTCAGCAGCGACTCGTCGACCTCGAGGTCGGACCCCTCGACGACCTCGCCGTCGACCACGATCTGGTCACCGGGTCCCAGCTCGATCACGTCGTCGAGCACCACCTCGCCGGGCGGCAGCGCTCGCGTCCCGGACTGCCGGCGCACCACCGGCTTCGCCTGGCCGACGATGGCGAGCCGGTCCAGCGTCTGCTTGGCCCGGATCTCCTGCACCATGCCGATGACGCTGTTGGCGACGATCAGCAGGCCGAACAGGCCGTTGACCAACGATCCGGTGGTCAGCACGATCACCAGCAGCGCCCCGAGGATCGCGTTGATCCGGGTGAACACGTTGGCCCGAACGATCTCCGGCACGGTTCGGGCCGCCCGGGTGGGGACGTCGTTGGTCTTGCCGTCGGCGACCCGCTCGGCGACCTCGGCGTTGTTGAGCCCGGCCGCCAGCGAGACGGTCACGCCCGCCACCAAAGGTCGGGTTCCCGGCCGGGCTCCGGCTGGACCCGTTCGCCGGGTCGGGGCACCACCACCTGAACCCCGGCAGGACCGGCCGCCGCGATCAGCCGCTCGGCCGGCTCGGCCCACGGGTGCGGCGCCAGCCGGAAGGTGCCCCAGTGGATCGGCACCAACAGCCCGGGGGCAGCACCGTCGTCGTCCGCGGCCCCGTTGACGTCCCGGTGGGCGCGGACCGCCTCCTCCGGGTTCATGTGCACGTCGGGCCAGGCGGTGCTGTACGCGCCGATCGGCATCAGGGTCGCGTCGAACGGCCCGAACTGCGAACCGATATCCCGGAAACCGGTGGTGTAGCCGGTGTCACCGGCGAAGTACACCCGGTGCCGGGGCCCGACGATCGCCCACGACGACCACAGGGTGAGGTTGCGAGTTACGAACCGCCCGGAGAAGTGCCGGGCCGGGGTGCAGGCCAGGGTGAGCTCGCCGACGGTGGTGCGTTCGTCCCAGTCCAGCTCCACGATCCGCGACTCCGGGACGCCCCAGGCCCGCAGGTGTGCCCCCACCCCCAGCGGCACGACGAACGGGGCGCGCTGGCTGCGGGCCAGGACGGCGATCGTGCCCATGTCGAGATGGTCGTAATGGTCGTGGCTGATCAGCACCGCGTCCAGGGCCGGCAGCGCGTCCAGCTCCATCGGCGGCGGGTGTAGCCGCTGCGGGCCGATCACGTCCGACGGAGAGCAGCGGTCGCCCCACACCGGGTCGGTGAGCACCCGGTAGCCGTCCACCTCGAGCAGCGCGGTGGCATGGCCGAGCCAGCTGATCGCCAGCTCGCCGACCCCGTCGACCGTCGCCGGCGTCGCCAGCGGGATCGGCGCCGGGGGCCGGCGGGCGTCGTGCCCGAAGAGCAGCTGCCGCAGCGCCGAGCGCCCGTCTTCCCGGCTCACCCGCAGCATCGACACCGGATCGAGGTTGACGAAGGCGCCGTCCCGGAAGTGCGGCGCCCGTCCGGTCACCGCGTCGATGGCAACCGGATCGGCACCCAGCGCCGCGGGTGCGCCATGCAAGCCGCGCAGCGCCCAGCCACCGACCGCCAGCGCGGCGGTGCCGACGCCCAGCCGAAGCGCTCCGCGCAGCATTCCGGTCAGGCGCCCTGGAATTTCGGCGGACGCTTCTCGACCCGGGCCAGCTGCGCCTCGATCACGTCCTGGCTGCCCCAGGCCCGGTCGAACAGCTCCTTGTGGGCCGGCTCCTGCTCCTGGTAGGCGCCGTCGTCGTTGAGCACCCGCTTGGCGTGCTGCAGCGCCAGTGGGGCCAGCCCGGCGATCTCGGCGGCCCAGACCTGGGCGTCGGCGACCGTGCCGAGCCGGTTGGCCATCCCGGTCTGCAGCGCGGCGTCGGCGGGGAGCTTCTCCGCGGTGAGCAGCATCGCCCTGGCCCGGCCGTAGCCGGCCAGCGTCGACAGCCGGCGGATGCTCCAGTTGTCCAGCGCCAGACCGTATTTGGCGACCGGGAACTGGAAGTACGCATCCGATGCCACCACCCGCAGGTCGCAGATCATCGCCAGCTGCAGCCCGGCGCCGATCGCGGGTCCGTTGATCGCGCCGATCACCGGCATCGGGAACTCGTCAATGGTCTTGTGCAGCGCGATCAGCCGGTCCGGGTAGTCGGCCGCGAACGCGTCACCGGACAGGTCCGCCCCGGCGCAGAACACCGTGCCCTGGCCGGTCAGCACGATCGCCCGCACGTCCTGGGTGGCTGCCTCGCGCACCGCCTCCCGCAGCTCCTCGACGAGCTGGGAGTTCAGCGCGTTGCGGCGCTCGGGGCGCCGCAACTCGATGGTGGTGACGGCTTCGTCGCGGGTAACACCGATCATGACCGTCCACCCTATTCGCCTCGGCTCGAGCGCCCGACCGGGGCCGGGTCAATCGGTACGGCCGGCGCGGCACGGCGACGATCATGCCGGGCACACGCCACCACGTCCCGCGATAGTCCGGGCCGATCGGGCAAGATGGGCGGCATGGAAAACGGCGCTG
>NZ_JBYCLB010000657.1:0-3125 GCF_057473705.1 Mycobacterium sp. TH-M15
CAGGCTCTGCATAGCCTGGCCGGCACGGCGTCGGCCGCGGCCCCGGCCGCCGCGGCCGACGCGCCCTCTCTGCTGTCGGCGTTGAACACCTTCATCACCGGGCCGTTGACACCGGTGTCGCTGGCCGCGGTCCCGATCGTGCCCGAACTCTTGGGCGTGCAGAGCTATCTGACCGTGCAGTCCGCCGCGAACCTGACCAGGGCGGCCGAACAGATGGCCGCGCTGCCAGCCGGGGGCGACAGCGGGCTGTTGGAGGCCGGTCTCGGTTCGGGAACCCGGTTGGTCGGCTCGGCCAACGTCGCTGCGGTCTCCGCCGGGGTCGGCCGCGCCGGTCTGGTCGGCGGGCTTGCCGTGCCCCCGAGTTGGGTGACGACCGCACCGGAAGTCAAGGCGGCCGCCGCGGCGGTAACCCAAAGTAGCGCGGCCGCTCCGGCGGCCCTTGCCGCAGACGCTGACGGCGGCCTCTTCGGCAACATGGCCCTGTCGAGCCTCGCCGGGCGGGCGGTGGCCGGGGTCAGGGGCAGCGCCGCCGAATCCGGGAACCCGCGAAGTGATCCTCCCGCGCTGCGGGAGATCGCCACCACGTCGAACATCTTCGTGATCCCGGAGGCTGACGTGATCCCGGAGGTCGACGAATGACGACCGGCGCGAGGAACCCTGTCAGTCACGCCGCCGTTGACGTGCACGACGGTGGCGGTCACCAGGCCAACCCGGCAGCGCAACGCCGACAGACCGCCCGAGAAGGCTGGTGATGGATTACGCAACTCTGCCACCCGAGGTCAACTCCGCCCGCATGTACGCCGGTCCGGGATCGGGGCCACTGTTGGCCGCCGCCACCGGGTGGGACGGCCTGGTGGCAGAGCTACGCGCGGCGGCATCCGGGTACCACTCGGTGATCTCGACGCTCACCGCGGGGTGGTTGGGCCTGTCGTCGACACGGATGGCGACGGCGGCCGCACCGTACGTGACGTGGCTGCTCAGCACCGCCGCCGGTGCCGAAGAGACCGCGAACCGGGCCAGAGCGGCAGCGGCCGCGTATGGGACCGCGCGGGCGACCGTGGTGCCCCCGCCGGTGATCGCCGAAAACCGTGCCGAACTGGCCCTGCTGACCTCGACCAACATTATCGGCCAGAACACCGCGGCGATCGCCGCGAATGAAGCCGAGTACGCCGGGATGTGGGCCCAGGATGCTGCCGCCATGTACCGCTACGCCGGTCAAGCCGCGGCCGCTTCCACCCTCACGCCGTTCAGCCCACCGACGAACACCACCAACCAGGCTGGAGCGGCGAACCAAGCCGCCGCGGTCGCGCAGGCCGTCGGCACGTCGGCCGGTACCAACACCCAGTCGGCGTTGGCGCAGCTGACATCGGCGACTCCAGCCGCGCTGCACAGCCTCGCAGCGCCGTCGACCGCTGCCGCGAACCCACTGACGAGCCTGCTCAACAGCATCAACTCCTCGCCGTTGACGACGATCGCCGCCGACGTCGAGTTACCGTCGAGAACGCTGATCCCGGCGGTGGACGTGCTGGTCAACATCATCCTGGGCTTGACGATCGGGGCACGGCGCCTCACCGACATCGTTGTCGGAGCAGGCAGCGCGGCGGGAATGAGTCTGGTCGCCGACGCCGGCCACGCGATATCGCTGGTCGGAGCGGCTCCGGCCGTGTCGGCGAGTGTGGGGCAGGCCGGATTCGTGGGTGCCATGGCGGTTCCGCCGAGTTGGGCCGCCGCCACTCCGGCGATCAAGACGGCCGCGGCGGTGCTGTCGGGCAACCTGGACGGCACCGTCTCGGCGGCTACGGTCAGCCAGGGCAGCCTGTTGACCGCAGCGGTGACGGCGGGTGTGGCGGGAGGAGCGCTCGGCGCCGCGTCTCCCCGTGCCATGGCCGGCGCCGGCCGATCCTCGACGGAGAGACAGCGACGGCTCAAAGACGGTGAATCGCCGCAGAACCTGCAACGCCTAGTGGCCGAGATGGCGGAGAAACCGGAGAGCGTGCAGCACTGGCACACCGACCCCGAACACGTCGACGCTCTGCTGGCCGAACTCCGGTACAAACCGGGCATCCACGCCGTACACGTCAAAGGAGGCAAATCGGTTCTGCCGCGGGTGTAGGGAGTGCCCGGGGGTGGCCGGGACCCGGCCGGTAACATGCACCCGCGGCGGACCGACGCACAGCATGTTTCCAGTCGACTTTCAGCGCCGTGTCCGGGTCTGGTACGCGAACGGTAGGTAGGCTCGCAAGCGGCGATGAGGCTCGCCATGAAGCGCCGCGACCGGCTGATGGCCTCTATCGAAATACGGTAGGAACAAGGAAGTAGCCGTGGTGGTCACATTCATGTCCTATGCAGGCGAGCGGCGGGCTCCGGCATCCCGCCCGGCGATCGGACCCCGTGCCGCAGACGTCGTCACGGTAGCCGCCGTCACCCGGGACGCCCGGTAGAGGGGCGCTGATGCTGGACTATGCAGTGCTGCCGCCGGAGATCAACTCCGGCCGCATGTACACCGGTCCTGGATCGGGACCGTTACTGGCGGCCGCGGCGGCGTGGCACGCGCTGTTCGCGGAGTTGGAGTCGGCCGCCGCCGGCTACGCCGCGGTGCTCGCCGAGTTGACCGACCAGGCGTGGTCGGGCCCGTCAGCGGCAGCGATGGCGGCCGCGGCCGCACCCTATGTGGCATGGCTGCAGACCACCGCCGCACAAGCCGAACGCGCCGCGATCCAGGCGGAGGCGGCCGCGGGCGCGTACGAAGCGGCGTACGCGCTGACGGTGCCGCCGCCGGTGGTCGCGGCCAATCGCACATTGTTGATGACCCTGATCGCCACCAATTTCTTCGGACAGAACATCGCGGCGATCGCCGCCACCGAAGCGCACTACGCGGAGATGTGGGCCCAAGACGCGACCGCGATGTACAGCTACGCGGGTACGTCGTCGTCGACGGTCGCGCTCGACCGCTTCAGCGAACCGCCGCCCACCACCGACCCGGCCGGTCGCGGCGCCCAAGCGGCCGCCGCGACCCGTGCCGCCGGCACCGCGATCGGCAGCCAGTTGGCCGCGGCGCTGCCGCAGACCTCGACCGCGGCGACGGCAGCCCCGACCGGGGTGCCGCTCTTCGGCTCGACGTCGCT
>NZ_JBYCLB010000658.1:0-5985 GCF_057473705.1 Mycobacterium sp. TH-M15
CAGGCCTGCCTCATCAGCGCCAGCACCAGGTACTCCTGCAACGCGGTCAGCCACTGATACACCCCGACCTGCCCGGCCATCGGGTGGTCGGCCGGCAGCCGGTCCGGACCGTTCGGGCCGACGCCGAGGATGGTGCCCAGCGCCAGCCGGATGTCGTTGACCGCCGCGATCCAGGAGTTCGCCTGCTCCTCGGTCAGTTCGAACCGGCCGCCCTGATCCGGGACGGTATCCAGCAATTGTTGTGCGGCAACCCGTTTTGCGTCGATGATCTGCGGCTCATGCAGGCCGCGCAGCGCCGCGTTGAGGTTCGCCGGGTCCACCGGGTCCTCCGGGCTCCTACTGGCACGGTAGAAGTCCGGCAGCAGCCGCCGCATGGTCGCATCCTGGGGCGGTCGGGTGTTGCCGGCCTTCATCCCGGTGATCTGTTCGAGTTCGTCGGCCGGGGCGGATGATTCACGTTCGTCGAGCATCCCGATCACGGAGCCGGCCAGGCTTCTCAGCAGCGCCGCCTCGTGCAGGGCCAGGCCGGACCGGAACCGGGGACCGTCGGCGGTCTCCACCCGCTTCCACTTCCGCACCGCGTCGCCCTGGGTTCCTCGGCTGCTCAGCGGTCCTGCTGCATGGTCGCCCACAACCCGGCGGCATGCAGTTTGGTGACGTCGACCTCCATCGACTCCCGGCTGCCGGCCGACACCACGGCCTTGCCCTCGTTGTGCACCTGCAGCATCAGCTTGGTGGCGTGCGGCTCGCTGTATCCGAACAGCTTCTGGAAGATGTAGGTCACGTAGGTCATCAGGTTCACCGGATCGTCCCAGACGACGGTGACCCACGGGCTGTCGGTGGCGTCGACCGGCTCGCCGCTGCGTTGACCGGTGGTCCCCGGCTTCACCGGGGTGGACGTCGGTGCTGACGCGGCCATGCTCGCCAGGATACCGAGCCACGCCGCCGCGGTCGCCAGCCGATACCGTTGACGGATGGACGACTCGGCCTGCGCGGGGCTGCTCACCGACAAGTACGAGTTGACGATGCTGGCCGCGGCCCTGCGCGACGGCACAGCGCACCGGACGGCCGGCTTCGAGCTGTTCGCCCGCCGGCTGCCTGAGGGGCGCCGGTACGGGGTGGTCGCCGGCACCGGCCGCTTCCTGGATGCCCTGCCCGGGTTCGGCTTCGACGACGACGCGCTGGCCATGCTGGCGGAGTTCCTGGACCGCGACACCCTGCGGTATCTGCGCGACTTCCGATTCCGTGGCCAGATCGACGGCTACCCCGAAGGCGAGCTGTACTTCGGCGGTTCGCCGGTGCTGAGCGTGCGGGGAAGCTTCGCCGAATGCATCGTGCTGGAGACGCTGGCGCTGTCGATCTTCAACCATGACACCGCGATCGCCTCGGCGGCGGCCCGGATGGTCAGCGCGGCGGCCGGCCGGCCGCTGATCGAGATGGGCTCGCGGCGCACCCATGAGCGGGCCGCGGTCGCCGCCGCCCGCGCGGCGTACCTGGCCGGCTTCAGCGGGTCGTCCAACCTGGCGGCGCAGCGACGCTACGGGGTCCCGACCAGCGGCACCAGCGCGCACGCGTTCACCCTGCTGCACACCGGCGTGCACGGCGGCACCGACCAGGCCGGCGAGTTGGCCGCGTTCCGCGCCCAGGTCGAGGCACTCGGCGTCGACACCGCACTGCTGGTGGACACCTACGACGTGACCACCGGCGTGGCCAACGCCGTCGCCGCCGCCGGCCCGCGGCTCGGCGCGGTGCGCATCGACTCCGGCGAACTGACGGTGCTCGCCCACCAGGTTCGTGACCAGCTGGACCGGCTGGGCGCCACCGAAACCCAGATCGTGGTCTCCGGCGACCTCGACGAGTTCGCCATCGCCGGGCTGGCCGCCGCGCCGGTGGACAGCTACGGCGTCGGCACCGCGCTGGTCACCGGCTCCGGGGCGCCGACGGCGAACATGGTCTACAAGCTGGTCGAGGTGGACGGGGTGCCGGTGCAGAAACGCAGCACCAACAAGTCCTCGGTCGGCGGCCGCAAAGCGGCGCTGCGGCGGTCCCGGCCGACCGGCACCGTCGTCGAGGAGGTGGTGCATCCGGCCGGCCGGCCACCCGAGGTGTCCGGTCCGTTTCGGGTGCTGCCCGTCCCGCTGGTCCGGGACGGCGACGTGGTGACCGAGACCGGCGCTCCGGCGCTGGCCGCGGCGCGGCAGCGGGTCGCGGCCGGGCTGCACAGCCTGCCCTGGGAAGGACTGAAGGTGGCGCACGGCGAGCCGGCGATCCCCACCGTGCTGGTCGCGCCGCCGCCTCGCTGAGCGTGATGCGTCGCACGGCATGTGTGGATGTGGTAGTTCGATTCCGCCGAGATTGAGCCCGCGCTCCGCGCGCACTGACCCACGCTGTTTCCCTCAGCGTGGACGGAGAAGCCATGCCGGATCGGCCAGGCCCGATACGGTTCCCGGACCCGCTTCTTCCGACCACCGGTGTCAAGAGTCTGCCCTTCGGCGCGTCGGTGGCGCAGCGCATGAGCAGCCTCACCAGCGCGATCACCGACCAGCTCCACGACGGGTCGTGGTGGTGGGCGGCTCGCCGAGCTCCACCACCAGCGTCGCTGGAGATGCGGCAGCTGCTGGCGCTGCCGCACAGCGAAGAGCCGACGCCGGAGCAGCTCTCCTTCCCGCTGCTCGTCCACCCCAGCGCGCCCAACGGCGGTCCGCTGACGCGTGGAGGCGGGAAGCGCACCCGAGCCTGTGAGACACTAGCGTCGACGTGTCTCGTGCATTACGCTACGATCCGGCTCAGAACAATCTCGGCTGTCACACATACCGCCGTAAGGCGACGATGGTTGCGAACTGGAGACGCGATGCCCGACCACCCCGGCTCGACCGCTCGGCTGCATGCCTGGATCACCGCCGGTCTCGCGCTGGCCGGCGTCGTCGCCGTAGCCCCGGTGACGACCCCGGCCCAGCCGCAGCACTCCGGCGTCCGACTCACCGCCGGCGACGCGGCGTATCAGCCGGCCCTGGATGCGCTGCTGGCCGCCATGGCCGCGGCGGAGGCGCACGACGCGGCCCTGCCGTACGCGGCACCGGACAGCGTCGCGATGCTGCCGACGATGCTGCAGGACACCAACTACCAGCTGTTGATATCCGGGATCTCCCGGGTCACCGAGCTCTTCGACGGCTGGTTCTTCCAGTCGCCGGAGACGGTGGCCGGTGGCCGGCGACGCCGCCGACCCGCGGCAGTACTTCGACTTCTTCACCCCGGACATCTACTACCACGTCACCGCCGGACTGGCCCCGGGCGCCACGTACGAGCTCACCGGCACCCTCGGCGGCGGAACCGAGGCCCTGTCGATCAGCTCCGAGGCGATCACCGGCGGCTCGGCGGTCACCAAGAGCAGCTTGGAGCTCGGTGACAACCTGACCGTCAATCCAAACGGCACGTTCACGGTGGACATCGGCCCGACCGAACCCAGCGGCGCCACCAACTTCATCAACGACACCGACGCGACCGCGGGAGGTGACGCGTCGCTGCTGATCCGCGACATGCTGGGCGACTGGGCCAAGGGCCCGGCCGACCTGAGCATCCACTGCATCTCCGACTGCCCGCCGTTCGCCTCGATTCCCAGCGGCGGTCTGCTGCCCAGCGCCGGAACCGCTCCGGACGCCGCTGCCGTCGACTCGGTGGTGTCGAGCCTGGCCAGCGGGAAGATCGACTCGGTCGACTCACTGCTGACCACGCTGTTCAACGCGTTCGCCACCATCACCCCGAGCTTCAACCAGCTGAGCATCACCAACGGCGAGGCGGCCGGCATCCTCGAACCCACCAACACGATGAGCAACCTGAGTCCGGAGACGGGCTTCGGGGCGGGGCTGCACAGCGCGGCCGTCTCAGCGGGCAACTTCGACCTGCATCCCGGCGAGGCGCTAATCGTCCAGGTTCCGGACGTCGACTCGTCCTACAGCGGCATCGAGCTGATGAACGTCTACGGCGGGGCGCTGCCCTACACCCTGGCGCAGACCACGCTGAACAACACCACCGCGTTCCACGATCCGGACGGCTACACCTACTACGTGGTCAGCGCCACCAACCCCGGCGTGGCGAACTGGCTGGACAGCAGCGGCGTCGACAAGGGCGAGATCTTCGCCCGGTTCGAGAACATCGCCTCCGGCACCGACGTCGACGGTGAGAAGGTGACGACGCACCTGGTGTCGGTGGCCGACGTCGCCCACTACCTGCCCACCGACACCCCCACCGTCAACCCAGCGGAGTACGCCGCCGACATGGCGCAGCGGGTGTTCTCCTACGACTACGCCCTGGACGCCTCCCGGATGAACGCCCAGCCCGACTGGCTGATCCAGGAGCTGCTGCTGCACGGGCTGCAGGGCCTGATGGGCACCGACAACTTCGACGCGGCGTTCGGCAGCGAGCCGTCCACCCCGCTGGACCTGCGGTTGACGCCGGCGCTGAGCCCGGACTGGGACGCCGTCGGTCACGACCTGCTCAGCCATCCGATGACCAGCCTGACCGCGCTCGTCGACAACTTGCCGCTGGCCTGGAACGACGTCAGCCAGCCGGTCGAGTTGGCGCTCGGCGACACCGTCTTGTCGCTGCTGCTGCCGTCCCAGCTCGGGTCGCTGCTCAACGACGCGCTGTTCGACCCGAACTACGGCATCGTCGCCGGGCTGCTCAACGCTCGCGACGACCTGGCCACCGCGGTGCTGACCGCCAACGGCAACTTCCCGACCGCGCTGGGTGCGCAGGCGGCGCAGGAGTGGGCGAACATGTCCGAGTTGGTCGCGTCGACGCCGAACACCGATCTGGCCGACCCGGGTTCGCTGCTCTCGTTGCTGACCACGCTGGTCGATCCCGCCGGCTTCGCCGGGTGAGCCGCTGAGCCCGCCCGGGCGGGCTCACGGCGCCGGATCCGGGCCGGGTCGCGCGGCGGGCCGGTGAGATGCTGGTGTCGGTGATGCCGCGATGACCGACGTGCCCGAGCTGCTCGCCGCCGCGGTGGCCGCACTCGGCGGCAGCCAGCGCAGCGGCCAGGTGGCGATGGCCGAGGCGGTGGCGGCGGCGTTCGACACCGGTGAGCACCTGGTCGTCCAGGCCGGCACCGGCACCGGCAAGTCGCTGGCCTACCTGGTCCCGGCCATCGCCCACGCGGTCGGCACCAACCAGCCGGTGGTGGTCTCCACCGCGACGATCGCGCTGCAGCGCCAGCTCGTCGAACGCGACCTGCCCCGGCTGGCCGACGCGCTGGCCGGCCTGCTGCCCCGCCGGCCCACCTTCGCGCTGCTCAAGGGACGCCGGAACTACCTGTGCCTGAACAAGGTCCACAACGGCTCAGACGGCTCAGCCGCCTCAGACGATCCCGACGCCGCGCCGCAGGAGGAGCTCTTCGAGCCGGCCGCCGGCACCGCGCTCGGCCGCGACGTGCAGCGACTCACCGACTGGGCGTCGGAGACCGATACCGGTGACCGCGACGACCTCAAACCCGGCGTGCCGGACCGGTCCTGGGCGCAGGTCAGCGTCTCGGCCCGGGAGTGCCTGGGGGCGGCCCGCTGCCCGTTCGCCGCCGAGTGCTTCGCCGAGCGGGCCCGGGCGGTGGCCGGGGATGCCGACGTCGTCGTCACCAACCACGCGCTGCTGGCCATCGACGCGATCGCCGAGACCAGCATCCTGCCCGAGCACCACCTGCTGGTGATCGACGAGGCGCACGAGCTGGCCGACCGGGTGACCGCGGTGGCCACCGGCGAGCTGACCGCCGCCGCGCTCGGTGTCGCGGTCCGGCGGATCACCCGGCTGGTCTCCCCGGTACTGGTGCAGCGCCTCGAGACCGCGTCGATCACATTCGGCTCGGCGATCCACGACGCCGAGGCCGGCCGGATCGACCACCTCGACGACGACCTGGCCACCCACCTGGCCGTGCTGCGCGACACCGCGGGTACGGCCCGCTCGGCGATCGCTCCCCCGCAAGCGGGCGGTACCCCC
>NZ_JBYCLB010000659.1:0-4786 GCF_057473705.1 Mycobacterium sp. TH-M15
GCCGACCTCGCTGCGGCTGCTGCAGGTCGGCGGCGCCCGGCTCACCGCCGCGGATGCCCGGCTGATCCGCGAGACGCTGACGCCGGGACTGCAGCAGGTGTTCGGGATGGCCGAGGGGCTGGTCAGCTTCACCCGGATCGGCGATCCCGCCGAACTCGTCGACCGCACCCAGGGCCGGCCGCTCTGCGCCGACGACGAGCTGCGGGTGGTCGACGACGCGGATCGGCCGGTCCCGCCGGGGTCCGACGGCGAACTGCTGGTCCGCGGCCCGTACACCATCAACGGCTACTTTCGCGACCCGCCGGCCACCGAGCGATCCTTCACCCCGGACGGCTTCTACCGCACCGGTGACCGGGTACGGATCCGGGCCGACGGGTACCTGGAGGTCACCGGCCGGGTCAAGGACGTCGTCAACCGGGGTGGTGAGACGGTCGCCGCCGACGACGTCGAAGGGCACCTGCTCGGCCATCCGGCGATCCGGGCCGCGGCGGTGGTCGGGCTGCCCGACGAGCACCTCGGCGAGCGCATCTGTGCCGCGGTGGTCTTCGATCGCCAGCCGGTGCCGCTGGCCGAGCTCCGGCGCTACCTGGACGATCGCGGGGTGGCGGTCCATGCCCGCCCCGACGAGTTGCTGGCCCTGCCCGCCCTGCCCACCACGACCGTCGGCAAGGTCGACAAGAAGGCGATCGTGCGCCAGCGGCTGGCGTCGCCGTGAACGCGCTACACCTGCGTGTTCGCCAACAGGTCCCCGGACGCCGCGTTGACGCTGACCTGGTGGGCGACCAGATAGGTGTCCCAGACGATCGCCTTCCAGACCACCGTGCCGGCCACGTCGGCGAGGCTCAGCCGGGTGATCGACCCGTCGGGCACCGCGGCCAGCATCTTCGGCACCGCCGCCTGATAGTCCAGCGTCGCGCCCTGCAGCAGCGTGCGCCGCGCGGCTTTGTCACCGGCACCGTCGATCTCGGCCGTCGGCGCCACCAGGACGGTGATCCCGTCCGGCCCGACCTTCACCTGCTGTTCGTCGCCGGCCTCGCTCGCCACCCGCACCTTCCAGGTGCCGTTGTCGTCGGTCTGGCTCTCGATGAAGATCAGCGTGCCGGCGGGCACCTGGGCCAGCGCGGTGGCCCCGGCCTGCAGCAGGGTCTGCGGGTCCGGCGGCGAGTCCGGGCGCCGCAACGCCCCGTCCGGGGTGGTCGTCGACGCCGACGACTCGGTGTGCCGCGTTCCGGCGTGGCCGCAGCCCGCCAGCGCCAGCACCGCGGCGAAAACCAGCGCGAACACTCGATTCGTCCCCACAGTCATCGGATCATGGTAGCCATGCCGGGCCGATCCGCGCCGCGATGACCCGGGAACGACGCCGGATACCGGCGCGACTCGCCACGCTGCCCGGGCTGCGGTCGGTGCGCCGGCCGGTCTCCGCGGGCAGCGCCGAGCATTTCGACCTGCGCTACGTGCGCACCGGACCCGGGTCGGCGCACCCGGTGGTGGTCATCCCCGGCGGACCCGGGGTGGCCTCGGTGCTGCCGGGCAGAGGGTTCCGGCGACACGCCGCCGACGCCGGCATCGACGTCATCATGATCGAGCACCGTGGCGTCGGCATGTCTCGGCGCACCGACTCCGGTGCCGACCTGCCGCCGCGGGCGCTCACCGTCAACCAGGTGGTCGACGACGTCGCGGCGGTCCTCGACGACGCTGGGGTGGCGACCGCGACCGTCTACGGCGTCTCCTACGGCAGCTACATCGCCGCCGGCGTCGGGGTGCGTCATCCCGGTCGGGTGCACGCGATGGTCCTCGACTCGCCGCTGCTGTCGCGCGGCGACATCGACGCGATGCGTGCGGCGATCCGACAGCTGCTGTGGGACGGCGAAAATCGGGATACCGCCGGGACCGCCGCCGCGATGCGTCGGTTGGTCGCAGCCGGGGCGATCACGCCGATCGGCGGCCACGTCGCGACGCTGCTGTACGGGCTCGGCGGTGCGGCCCTGCTGGACCGGTCGCTGGACCTGCTGTTGAGCGGGCGGCCACTGGTGTGGCGCGCCATCAGCCGGATCGTCGCGCTCAGCGGGCGCGACGTCCGCTACCGCAACGAACCCGGGCTGGTCGGCCGCATCGCGTTCCGGGAACTCGACTACGGCGGCGAGCCCGACGGCCTGCCGCTCGACCCGGCGCTGACGGCACGCGAGATCTGGTGCGAGTCAACCCGGTTCGATTCGGAGCCATACGATCTGGTCGCCGAGTTGCCCGGGTTCGGTTGGCCGACCGTCGTCATCTCCGGCGGTCGCGACCTGACCACGCCACCGGCGATCGCCGAGCGGGTGGCGGCGCTGATCCCCGGTGCCGCGCTGATCGAGCTGCCCACGATGGCGCACAGCGCGATCGACACCCGCCCCCGCGCGGCGTTGCAGATCACCGGTGCGCTGTGCCGCGGGGACCTCGACCGGCTGGCGGGCCGGGCGCCGGCGTTGGACGCGCTGCCCGCGGCGCCGCTGGTGCGGCTGACCACGGCGCTGATCAGGGCCGGCCAGTCGCTGGAGGCCGCCCTTCCGGCACCCCGCAGCCGCCGCGATTGACTACTTAGACCCCAACTCGACCAGGTACGGCGCCAGCGTCGCCAGCTTCTCGCTGGTCTCCTCGAATTCACGGTCGGGGGTGGACACGTCGATGATGCCCGCTCCGGCGCGCAACCAGGTGCGCCCGTCGCGCTGATAGGCCGACCGCAGGGTCAGTGCGGCGTCCAGTCCGCCGTCCGCCGAGAACGCCACCACCGCACCGGAGTACAGACCGCGCGGAGTCTCGTCGAGCCGCAGGATCGCATCGAGTGCCGCGGGCTTGGGGATGCCCGACGCGGTGACCGCGGGGAACAACGCCTCCAGCGCGTCGATCCGGTTGCGCGACTTCGCCAGGTACCCGCGCACGGTCGACCCCAGGTGTTGGACGCTGCCCCGTTCCCGGACCGTCATGAAGTCGGTGACCGCCGCGGTCCCCGGCTCGGCGATCTCGGTGATCTCGGCCATCGAGGTGCGCACCGAGATCGCGTGCTCGACGATCTCCTTGGCGTTGGACTCCAGGTCCTCCCGGGCCCGGCGGTCGGCGATCGGGTCGCGGCCGAACGCCCGGGTACCGGCCAGCGGTTCGGTGACCACCGCACCGTCACGGCGCACCGCCGCCACCAACTCCGGGCTGAAGCCGAGCGCCTGAACATCGCCGAGCCGCAACAGAAACGAGCGCACCGGGGTGTTGTGCCGCCGGGCGAGCCGGTAGCTGGCCGGGAAGTCCAGGGCGAACGGCACGTCCAGGCAGCGGGACAGGATCACCTTGCGGTAGCGGCCGGCCGCGATCTCGTCGACGGCGGTCGCCACCCGTCGCCGGTAGTCGGAGGGGTCGGCGGTCACATCGACCGGAGTCGGGGCGGGCAGCCCCGGCAGGCCGGCCGTGACCAGCCGCTCCACGGCGGTGCGGTACCGATCCGCCGCGCCGAACAACAGCACCGCCTGCCGGGTGATCACGATGCGGGCCCGCGGCCAGAACAGCCGGGCCAGGGCGGTCCTCGGCGCCAGCCGGTCCGCCAGCCCGAAGCGGTAGGCGCCGAACTCGAACGCGATCCAGCCGACGAGCTCCTCGGCGTCGGTCAGCAGTTCGTCGACCGCCTCACCGAGCACGCGGCCCGGTGTACCCGCCCAGTCCCGGCGCCGGACCGCGCCGTCGCGGATGATGCGCAGCTCGCCGTCGTCGAGTTCGATCGCCGCGCGCACACCGACGGCGAGCGTCCACACCCCGGTGCGCTCGTAGAGCAGGTGGTCGTCACCGTCGCGCTCGGTCAGTGCGGCGGCCAGCCCGGCCGCGACGTCGGCCGGATCGACACCCGGCGGCAGCGGAATCGACACCGCGGTATCGGTTACCGTCCCCGCGTCAACCTCGGTCACGGATAGTAAATGTAGCCTAACCTAATTGCAGCGGTGGCAACGGCCCACCCGATCGCGACACCCACCCACCTACCCCAGCACCCGGCGCACCACCGCGTCGGCCAGCAGCCGGCCGGCGTCGGTGAGCACCAAGGCGTCCCCGTCGTCGCGCAACAGGCCGTCGGCGACCGCCGCCTGGGCCCGCTGCCGTTCGCCGGCGCCGAGACGGTCCAGCGGCAGGCCGGCCCGGGTGCGCAGCCGCAGCATCACGTCCTCGGTGTGCGACATCGCCTCGTCGAGCTCCTCGAAGTCGGCGACCGGCAGCACCCCGCCACCGAGCAGCTGCGCGTATGCGATGGGGCGCTTGACATTCCAGCATCGGATCGCCCCGACATGGCTGTGCGCGCCGGGCCCGGCGCCCCACCACCGGCCATCGCCCCAGTAGCCGAGGTTGTGCCGGCACTCCCCGCCCGGCCGGCACCAGTTGGAGACCTCGTACCAGTCCATCCCGGCCGCCCGCAGCCGCTCGTCGACCAGGCCGTAGCGGTGCGCCAGCACGTCGTCGTCCGGGGCGGGCAGCTCACCGCGGCGGATCCGGCGGGCCAGCGCGGTGCCCGGCTCGACGATCAGCCCGTAGGCCGACACGTGGTCGGCTCCGGCCTCCACCGCGGCGTCCACCGAACGCAGCAGGTCGTCGTCGGACTCGCCGGGAGTGCCGTAGATCAGGTCCATGTTGACGTGCGCGAACCCGGCGGCGCGGGCCTCCCGGGCGGCGGCCGCCGGCCGGCCGGGCGTGTGCACCCGGTCCAGGGTGGCCAGCACGTGCGGGGCCACCGACTGCATGCCCAGGGAGACCCGGGTGAAGCCGGCGCCGCGGATCG
>NZ_JBYCLB010000660.1:0-4284 GCF_057473705.1 Mycobacterium sp. TH-M15
CGGCGGTCGAATCGGAGTCCACAGCTGGCAGCGTCATACCACAAGTGTGGACACACCAAACCAGAAAACCTAACTAATTACTGCGCGAGTCCTAACCCAACTGCGGGCACCCGCATCGAACCCGAGCCGCCGACCCGGCTGCGTGTGACAATGGCGCCGGTGAGGCGGCGACGATGCCGGGGCTGCTGTCGACTGCATCCGCACGACACCGCGCCCGACGACCGGAGGTTGACACCCACCCATGGCGGCTAGTGCGGCGCGCGGCGACGGACCGCGCACGGTGCCGCCCGGGCAGCGGGTGGGCAGATCCGGCTCGGTGGACGAGATGCGGTCGCGGACCGCAGCGTCGGCACGCAGCGTTCCCGAAGCCGAAGTCGAGCAGATGCTCTCGGAGTTGTCCGAGATCAATCCGTACTTCGCGGTCGGCACCGGGGTGCTCGAAGAACCCGGCTGGCGGCCATTACGGCAGCTCTATCGCGATCCCCAGCTGCTCACCGACGTCATCGATCGTGTTGCGGAGCGCATCGCGGCACCGGACCGGCTCGTTGCGGTATCGACGTTCTACCTCGGTTTCGCCGCGAGACTGTTCTCGATCGGGCTCGGCGCCGTGGCCGGGTACGGCGTACTCCCCGACCTGGCACCCGAACAACTCTGGTACCGCGCATCACACGGGTCGGTCCGGCTGCACCTGCCGAACCCAACCGGCCGGACCGGCGGTGAGCTGGCATCGAGGCTGCTGCCGACCGTCTACGACACGCACCTTTTGCCCCTCGCCGTCGCCGCCCGCCGACTCGGCCCGATCTCGGAGAAGCTGCTCTGCGGGAACGCCGCGTCAGCGCTGCTCGGCGCCGCCCGTGTCTTCGACCGTCACCACGGCGGGGGTGTCGGTCCGGCGTGGCGGCTTGGCCGCATGCTCTGCGCCGACGAACGGTTGGCCACCGCGGTGAGTTTCACCGAAGACGGCACCGACTACCGACGCAACAGCTGCTGTCTCTACTACCGCACGCCCGGTAGCCGATTGTGCATCGACTGCGCACTCCCTGGAAAGCCCAGGCCCCGCAACACCCGAGGAAGGAACTGGCATGACTGAGAGCACGATCACCGATCCCCCCATCGCGGAGACCGAAGACGGCGGCCGCGAACAGCACTGGCCGATCCCCTCCGATCAGGACAGCCTGCTGGACCTGATACACCTGTGCTTCGACGAATACTGGGACGAAATCTGGTTCGGCATCATCATGCAGGGCGCGGCATGGGAGGTGGCGGCCCCCAACGCCCCCAGACGCATCCGGGTGCTCGACGGTTACGCGACGGTCGACTTCGGGCGCTGGCACTTCCACCTGTGTATCGGGGAGCATCGGCACACCACGCCGGAGATGCGCAAGGTACGCCAGTGCGCACGGGCTGAGTTATACCGCCGGTTCGGCCGGGACGGAGACCCCTCATCCTGGGGCGTCCGACTCTACAACGGACGTGACGAGCAGATGATGACCGTGATGCTGCCGAACCCGTTCCTCACCAACGACCAGCGACTCCGCGACGAACCGGCTTGGGAGCAACTGGAGCTCTGGGACCGGCTGCGCAGCCGATTCCAGGGCCTGGAGCCGGATCCGCTGGACCGCACCGGCCACCGGATCACCTGCGGCTGAGCCGATCCGCCGATCCGGGCTTCTCCACCCGCGCGTCAATCTGGTTCGGCCCCCCAGCTGCTCGGCATCATCGGAATGGAGCCGGAACCGTCGAACGTGCCGCCGGCCAACGCGGTCAGCCCGGCCGGTCGTGCGGTGGCCGCACGAGGCGCGGTTCCGGTCAGACCGTGCGGCCCGGCGGCCGGAGCCTCGGTCGGCGACGATGCCGCGGGCTCGTCCTCCAGGTCCATGTATTCGTATCCCCGGCCGAGCATCTGATCTTTGACCCGTCGGCGTCGCCGACGAATCGGCTCCTCGGCTGCCACCTCGGCTGGCGGCGCCTTGGTTTCGTCGGGCTGCGGCGCCTGCCGCGTGCTGGTGTCGGTACCGGCGGACCGGCGGGCGCCCGAGCCGAGGTCGCCCACCAGGTAGAGGAAGGCATCCATGGTCGCCGACGGCGGTCCGGCGGGTGTCGGCGGTTGGGCGGCCGGCGGCGGTGTGGCCGGCGGAGCCGGCACGGTCGGCACCTGGGCCGGCGCCGGAACTCCGGTGGGCACCGACGACGGCGGCGTGGCCAGCGCGCCGCCGAACGGTGGCGGGACGGCCCCGGGTGGTATCGGCACGGCCGTCGGCGCCAGACTGGCCAGTGCCGCCAGCCCGCCGAGGCCCCCCAGCAGTCCCGACGGCGCCAGCAGCGCCGGACTGGCCAACAGTGGCAGCACCGCCGGCAGCAGCGTCTGGGTGAGCAGGTAATGCAGCAGCTGGACGGTGTTCCCGATCGTGGACCCCACCATCTCGACGGTGGCCAACGGCACCACCAGGAAAAGACCCTGCGGATTGAAGAGCGCGGTATAGGCGATTGCCAGCATGTCGTCGACGATGACGATGCTGGTGAACGCCGCGTAGGATCCCGGCTCCAGCGGAACCGACAGTACGTAGGCGATGGACGCGGGGTTCAGGTAGCTCAGTGGATTGCCGGTGAACGCCAGCCACGACCCGGGTACCCCGGGCGGCGGCAGCAGCGACGACCCGTTGAGTCCCGCGAAGAAATGGGAGAACGGGTCCCAGACGCCGGTGAAGCCGATCTTGTCGAAGAAGGTGTTCAGCTCCGCGTACAGCGGGAAATCACTGGTGTTGGGGTAGGCCGGGTGTGGGACCAGCCCTTGCAGGAATTTTCCTAACTCCACGAACCACGCCGGCGGCTGCGCCGGTGCCGCGGCCGGCTGGGCCGCCGCCGAGTTCGCCTTCACCACCCGCGGCGCCGGGCCGGGGTTCGCCGCGGCCGCGCTCGCCGCCGCCGCCGTGGACACCGCCTGGTAGCCGGTCATCACGGTGGCCGCCTGCACCCACATCCGGACGTAGTCGGCCTCGTTCAACGCGATCGGGATGGTGTTGATGCCGAAGAAGTTGGTCGCCAGCAGCACCGCGTGGCTGGCGTGGTTGGCGGCGAGTTCGGCCAGCGTCGGCATCGCGGCCAGCGCGGTGCCGTAGGCGGTGGCGGCGGTCTCGTGCTGGGCGGCGGTGATCGCGCTGTCCGTGCCGGCCCGGATCAGCCAGGCCAGGTAGGGCAGGTTGGCGGCCAGGTACGCCTCGGCGCTCGGGCCGTCCCACGCCCCGGCTTCGACGGCGTTGAGCACCTCGGTGAGCTCGGCGGCCACCTCGGCGTACTCGACGCTCAGCGACCGCCAGGCGTCGGCGGCCGCCAGCATCGGGCCGGCGCCGGGACCGGCCGACAGCAGCGCCGAATGCACCTCCGGGGGTGCGCCCATCCAGACCGGTGCGATCACGGACGCCAGCTCTCTCGGGGTACTCCGCCCCGGGTCGCAGCCTGCGACGACGTGAGTATCCTGGCTCTCGGATCACCGCTCGCCTCGCCTTCCAACCCCGCAGGGGCCGTGGCGTTGAGGGTCGCTCCCCGATGACAGTGGCGGGACCGCGCCGGATTTCCACCGGCTTCCTACAGCGTCATCACCTTACCGGCGGGATTATCGCACGTCAGCGACGATCACGAAACCGCCGAGTCTGCACCCGTCAGTCGTCGCCGGCCAGCGCCGCATTGAACGTCTTGCTGGGCCGCATCACCGCCGTGGTCAGCTCCGCGTCCGGCGCGTAGTAGCCGCCGATGTCCACCGGCTTGCCCTGCACCTGGTTCAACTCGACCACGATCGCGGCCTCGTCGGCGCCGAGCGCGTCGGCGAGCCTGGCGAAATGGCTGCGCAGCTCCGGGTCGTCGGTCTGCGCGGCCAGCTCCCGCGCCCAGTACAGGGCGAGGTAGAACTGGCTGCCCCGGTTGTCCAGCTCGCCGGTCTTGCGCGACGGGCTCTTGTTGTTGTCCAGCAGGGTGCCGATCGCGGCATCCAGCGTGTCGGCCAGGATCTTGGCCCGCTGGTTTCCGGTCTTGTGGCCGGTGTCCTCCAGGCTGGCCCCCAGCGCCAGGAACTCGCCGAGCGAGTCCCAGCGCAGGTGGTTCTCCTCGACCAGCTGCTTGACGTGCTTGGGCGCCGAACCGCCGGCGCCGGTCTCATACATCCCGCCGCCGGCCAGCAGCGGCACGATCGACAACATCTTGGCGCTGGTGCCCAGCTCCAGGATCGGGAACAGGTCGGTGAGATAGTCACGCAGGATGTTCCCGGTGGCCGCGATCGTGTCCAGGCCG
>NZ_JBYCLB010000661.1:0-8393 GCF_057473705.1 Mycobacterium sp. TH-M15
GTGGGCGCTGCTGGACACGTTGGAGTATCTGCGGCGCGGCGGCAGGGTCGGCGGTGCCGCCGCCTGGATCGGCTCGGTGCTCGACGTCAAGCCGATCCTGACCATCGAGTCGGAGATGAAGCCCGTTGAGCGGGTGCGAACCCGCAGGCGTGGCGTGGAGCGGTTGGTGGAGCTGATGCAGCAGCGCCGCGCGGTCGGCGCCGATCGATGGTTCGTGCAGCACACGAGTACCCGTGCGGAAGCGCAGCCGCTGGTGGACCGGCTCGCCGGGATATTCGGCACCAAGCCCGAATTCGTCTGTCAGATGGGACCGGTGATCGCCACCCACATCGGCCCCGAAGCGTTGACGGTGGGCGGCGTGCCGGCGGCAGCGCTGGGTGTCGGGCATGGCTGACGTGACGGTGGTCACCGACAGCACCTGCTATCTGCCGCGCGCGCTGACCGACAGTCACGACATCACGCTGGTTTCGCACTACTACGAACTCGGCGACGGTCCGCTGCGCGAGCTGGACTTCGACGGCGATTTCGACCGATTCTTCGCAGCGGTGGATGCGGCTGAGGGCGTGGCGAGGACTTCGCCGACCTCGGTCGAGGATTTCGTGTCGGTCTTCGAGCAACTGCTGGACCGGCACGGCGCGGTGGTGGCGGTGCTGCTGTCCTCGGGCGTCTCCAAGACCTGCGAGCACGCACGTCAGGCAATGAAACGGTTGCAGGCCAAGGGCATTGACCGGACGGATGAGGAGCGGGTGGTGGTGGTCGACTCGGCCACGTCCGGCGGGTTGCTGGGCTTGCAGGCGGTGGCTGCCGCAGAGGCGGCTGCCGCGGGACTGGACGTCTCGGGGGTGGTCGAGGCGGCGCGCCGGCTGCGTCAGCAGAGCAGGATGTGGATTCTGCTCGACACGCTGGAGTATCTGCGGCGCAGCGGCCGGGCCAGCAGCGCCGCCGCCTGGGTCGGTTCGGTGCTCGACATCAAGCCGGTCATCACGATCGAATCGGAGTTCAAGGCCGTCGAGCGGGTCCGCACCCGCCGCCGGGGTGTCGAGCGCCTGGTTGAGCTGATGCGAGAGCAGCGTGCGGTGGGGGCCGACCGCTGGTTCATGCATCACACCGGCGCAGACGAGGACACGCAACGGCTGGTCGATCGGCTCACCCGGTTGTTCGGCAAGAAACCCGAGTTCGTCTCGGTGCTCGGCCCGACGAGCGCGACGAACCTCGGTCCCCGGACGCTGGCGGTGGGAGGCTTTCCCGAATCGGCGTTGGACAGCGGGCATGGCTGACGTCTCGATCGTCACCGACAGCACCTGCTACCTGCCGGGTGCGCTGATCGACAGCCTCGACATCGCGGTCGTCTCGCAGTACTACGACCTCGGCGCCGGTGCGCTGCGGGAGTCGGGGTTCGACGGTGATCTGCCGGGATTCTTTGCCGAACTGGACGCGTCGAAGACGGTGGCCAAGACGTCATCGGCCGCCGTCGAGGATTTCCTGGTGGTCTTTGACCGGCTGCTGGCCCGGCACAGTGCGGTCGTCGCGGTGCTGATCTCCTCCGGCATCTCGGAGACCTGCTCGAACGCCCGGCAGGCCGTGGCGCGGCTGGCGGCCGAGGGCCAAGACCAGACGGGCGGCGAGCGGGTCACGGTGATCGACTCGGCGGGCTGGGTCGGCCAGCTGGGGGTGCAGGTGCTGGCGGCTGCGCGGGCGGCCGCCGCCGGGGAGAGTCGTGCGCGGGTGATCGACCGAGTGCATCAAGCGCGCCAGGGGGCCAGGGCGTGGGCGCTGCTGGACACGCTGGAATACATGCGCCGGGGCGGCCGGATCGGCAGTGCCGCCGCCTGGATCGGGTCCGCGCTCGACGTCAAGCCGATCCTGACGATCGAATCGGAGATCAAGGCCGTCGAACGGGTGCGTACCCGCCGGCGCGGGATCGAGCGACTGGTCGAGCTGATGCGGCAGCGCCGCGCGGCGGTGGGCGCGGATCGGTGGTTCGTCCAGCACGCCGACGCGAGCGAGGATGCCCAGCGGCTGGCGGACCGTCTTCGCGCGATGTTCGGCACCGAACCGGAGTTCGTCGGCGAGGTCGGGCCGGCGATGGCGACGCACGTCGGTCCCGGAGCGCTGGCGGTCGGGAGTCTGCCCGGTGCGGCCCTGGACGGTGCGCGTGGCTGATGTCGCGGTGGTCACCGACAGCAGCAGCTGCCTGCCGGCTGCGCTCGTCGACAGCCTCGGCATCACGCTGACGGCGGCCTACTACGACCTGGGCGCCGGCCCGGTGAGCGAGTTGGAGTTCGACGGCGATCTGACCCGGTTCTTCGCGGAGCTGGACGCGTCGGACACCGTCGCCACGACGGCACCGGCCACCGTTGACGATTTCGGGGCGGCATTCGAACCGCTGCTGGCGCAGCACGACGCCGTCGTCGCGGTGCTGACGTCGTCGGGAATCTCGGAGAGCTGCTCGATGGCCCGGCAGGCGGCGGCACGGCTTGCCGCCGGGGCGAGCGGTGAGCGGGTGACGGTGATCGACTCCGCGGGCACCTGCGGCAATCTGGCCGTGCAGGCGGTGGCGGCCGCGCGGGCCGCCGCCGCGGGGGCTGACCGTGCGGGGGTGATCGAAGCGGTGCGTCGAGCACGCCACGAGACCCGGGGCTGGGTGCTCCTGGACACGCTGGAGTATCTGCGTCGCGGCGGCCGGGTCCGCAACACCGTCGCCTGGGTCGCATCGGCCCTCGACCTCAAGCCGATCCTGACGATCGAGTCCGAAGTGGTTCCGGTTGAGCGGGTCCGCAGCCGGCGGCGCGGGGTCGAGCGGTTGGTCGAACTGGTTCGACATCATCGTGCCGCGGCCGGCGCCGATCGATGGTTCGTACACCACGCCGGCGCGCCCGAGGACGCGCAGCGACTGGCCGAGCGAATCGGTGAGATGTTCGACGCCGAGGCGGAGTTCGTCTGTGAGGTTGGGCCGGTGATCGCAACGCACTGGGGCCCGGGGGCGCTGGCGGTCGCCGGCCTCTCCCGGGCCGCGCTGGACGGCGAGCCGGGCTGATGTCGGCGGGAACCGGACGGGCCGGGCTTCGACGAAAGTCGGCGAACCGCTTTCTGTGTGACCTCCGTCACGGTACCGTTGAGGTGTGGCTGGGCGGTGGCCTATGCCAGGTCGGGTGAGAGGCCGCGAATGTGGACCCGCCGAAGGCGGGTCGCCGCTGGGGGACGCGCATGGCTGAGACGGCGATCCTCACCGACAGCACCGCGGGCCTGCCGCGAGCGCTCACCGAGCGGCTCGGGATCGAGGTCGTCTCGCTCTACTACGACCTCGGCGGCGACGGCTGGCGCCGGGAAGCCGACCTGAACGAGGAGTACGACGCGTTCTACGCGGATCTGGCCGCCGCCGCCGAGCCGGCGACGACCTCGCCGCCCACCGACCAGGACTTCGCCGTCGCCTACGAGCGGCTGCTGGAACACCACCGGCGGGTCGTGGCGATCTGCATCGGCTCATCGATGTCCGAGACGTGCACCATCGCGCGGCGGATCGCGGAGAAGTTCGGCGTCGACCGGGTGGCGGTGATCGACTCCGGCGGCCTCTCCGGTCACTTGGGGCTGCAGGCGATCGCGGCCGCGCGGGCCGCGGCCGGGGGAGCCGGCCTCGACGGCGTGATCGAGCGCGTGCACCACGCCCGCAAGGAGGTCAAGGCCTGGGCGCTGGCCGGAACCCTGGAATACCTCCGGCGCAGTGATCGGGTCGGCACCGCCGCCGCCTGGATCGGGTCGGTGCTCGACGTCAAGCCGATTCTGGTCATCGAGTCGGAGCTGAAGGCCGCCGAGCGGGTGCGCACCCGCAGACGCGGAGTCGAGCGGCTGATCGAGCTGATGCGTCAGTCGCGCTCGCTCGGCGCCGACCGATGGTTCGTCCAGCACATCCACGCCGCCGAGGATGCGCAGCTGCTCGCCGGGCGGCTGTCCGAGGTGTTCGACGCGCCGCCCGAGTTCGTATCCGACACCGGCCCGGTGGTCGGTACCCATATCGGGCCGGGAGCGTTGTTCGTCGGCGCAGTCTCCGGTACGGCGTTGAGGTAGCGGGATGAGTACCACGACCAGCGTCGACTGCGCCAAGTGCGGGACCGCGAACCGGCCCCAGGCCAAGTTCTGCGGCAACTGTGGCGCGCCGCTCGCGATCGAAGTCGCCTGCCCGATGTGCGGCGCCCGCAACCCGGGATCGCAGCGCTTCTGTGACGAGTGCGGCGGCGGGCTGACCGCCGAGTCCAAGCCGGAGCAGCCCGCCACCCCGGCGGCCCCGGAGACACTTGCCGACGGGCGGTACGCGATCGGCCGGCTGCTCGGCGAGGGCGCCGGCAAGCGGGTGTATCTGGCCACCGACATCCGGCTGCAGCGGGAGGTGGCCGCGGCCGTCTTCAAGGCCAGCGAGTCCGACGAGAACGCCGTGCGCCGCGCCCGCCGGGAGGCCGCCGCGATGGCGAAGCTCGGCGAGCATCCCAACATCGTCAACGTGTACGACTTCGGCGAGGAGAACGGGCAGCTGTACCTGATCAGCCAGTACATGGCCGGTGGTGACCTGTATGGGCTGCTCTCGGCTGCGGCCGACCACCGGCTCGCCACCGAAGAGGTGGTCCGGATCGGCGGCGACATCGCCAGCGGGCTGGCGCACGCGCACAACAACGGTGTGGTGCACCGGGACGTCAAGCCGCAGAACGTCTGGCTGACGCCGGACGGCACCGCAAAGATCGGCGATTTCGGGCTCGCCGTCGCCGAGGGGGCCACCCGGATGACCCGCGAGGGGACGATGATCGGAACCGTCGCCTACATGCCGCCCGAGCAGAGTCTGGGCCGCGGGTCGGATGCCCGGTCGGACATCTATTCGCTCGGCGCCCTGCTCTACGAACTGCTTTGCGGCATGCCGCCTTTCGTCGGTGAATCCACCGCCGCGGTGGTCTCCCAGCACGTGTCGACCGCCCCGCTGGCACCGAGCGGGCATCGCACCGGGATACCGGCGGCACTGGACCAGCTGCTGTTGAAGATGCTGGCGAAGTCGCCGGATGCGCGGCCGCAGAGTGCGACCGAGGTTCGCGACGCACTCGGGCTGATCGCCGCCGCGGTCGCCGGCGGGCCCAGCACCACTCATGACGTGGCGGCGCTCGACCGGATCACCGACAGCACATTTCTCGGCCGGGAGCGGGAGACCCAGCAGCTGCGCACCGCGGTCGACGACGCGGTCGGCCGCCGTGGACGCTGGGTACTGGTGAGCGGTGAGTCGGGGATCGGCAAGTCGCGGCTCGCCTCGGAGGTCGCGGCGTATGCGGCACTGCGGGGTGCGCAGGTGCTCTGGGGCCGCTGCTACTCCGGCGCAGGCGCCCCCGCGTACTGGCCGTGGGCGCAGGTGATCCGCGACTACGCACACGACCACGACGCGACGTCGGTCGCCTCGGACCTGGGCTCCGGCGCGTTCGAGATCGCGCAGATCGTCTCGGAGGTGCGCGAGCAGATGCCGGATATCCCGGAGTCGCCGCCGCTCGACGCGGAGCAGGCCCGATTCCGGCTCTTCGACTCGATCGCGCGGTTCCTGGTCGGCGCCTCCGAACGCCAGCCGCTGGCGATCTTCCTGGAGGACCTGCACCAGGCCGACCGGCCGTCGCTGATGCTGTTGTCGTTCGTCGCGCGTGAGCTGGCCCGATCCCGGGTGTTCCTGCTGGGCACCTACCGCGACGACGAACTCGCCGGTGACCACTATCTGAACGAGGTGCTCACCGTCCTCAGCAAGGAGCGTGGCTACGCACACATCAAGCTGCGTGGCCTCTCCGATCAGCAGGTCAAGGCGATGCTCGAAGCGGTGCTGCAGCAACCGCTCGAACAGCGAGACGAACTCACCCTCGCCGAGGCGGTCTGCCGGGAGTCGGACGGCAACCCGTACTTCACCGAGGAGATCATCCGCCACCTGATCGACTCCGAGGTGCTCGACTGGCGAGACGGCCGCTGGGTTACCGACATCCCCGACGGCGGCGAGCTCGGGATTCCCCGCGGCGTGCGGGAGGTGATCTCCCATCGGCTGGCGAAGCTGCCGGCCGAGACACTCGAGCTGTTGTCGGCCGCCGCGGTGATCGGCCGGGTCTTCGATGTGCAGCTGTTGACGCATATCAGCGAGCTCGAGGCGGGCGTCGTGCTGGCCCGGATGCAGCCGGCGCTCGACGGGGCGATCGTGCGGCAGGCCGTCGGCGAGCCGGGCCGATACGTGTTCGCACACGGCGCGACGCGGGACGCGCTCTACGACGACCTGCCCGCGTTGCGCCGCGCACAGCTGCACATCGCCGCCGGCGAAGCGCTGGAGGAACTCTACGAGGACCGAATCGAGTCGCATCTGTCGCAGATCGCGTTCCATTTCGCCAGGGCGGCTCCGGAGGGTGACGTCGCCAAAGCCGCCGACTACGCCTGGTGGGCCGGTGAACGGGCGGCGGCAACGTATGGCTACGAAGACGCGGTGAGCCTGTTCGAGACGGCACTGCGGCTGTTCGACACGCTCCCGGAGGTGGTGCCGCAGCGACGTTGCGATCTGCTGCTGGCACTCGGGGATGCCCGGTCGCGGGCCGGCGACGCCGAGGGTGCCCGGCAGACGTTCGGCGAGGCGGCGTCGATGGCCCGTGACCTGGCGTTGAACGACCACTACGCCCGCGCCGCGCTCGGCTACGGCGGGGGTCTGGGCGGCTTCTCCATCACCGACCGCGCCGATGAGCGGCTGGTGACGATGCTCAACGAGACACTCGAGGTGTTGCCGGCGCGGGACAGTGCGCTGCGGGTGCGGGTGCTCGCCCGGCTGGCTCTCGAGCTGCGCCGCAAGGGCGCACTGGAAGAGGCGGACCGGACCAGCACCCAGGCCATCGAGATGGCCGAGCGGGTCGGCGACACGAAGATCCTGCTGCTGGCCATGCACAGCCGGCAGTGGTCGATGCTGGGCCCCGATGGCATCGAGGAGGCCATCACCTCGGGTGGGGAGATGGTCCGGCTCGCCCGGATCGTCGGTGACCGCGACATGGAGTTCGAGGGTCATCACCTGCGGCTGATCGCGCTCGCCCAGCTCGGCGACTTCCGGGCCGTCGACGTGGAGATCACGGTGTGCGACCGGCTGGCCGGTGAGCTACGCCAGCCACGCTATCTGTGGCAGGCGGCGGTGTTCCGGACCATGCGGGCGTTGATGCAGGGCCGCTTCAAGGAGTCCGAACGGCTGGCGCAGACGGCGCTCTCGATCGGCCAGCGCGCCCAGCCGGAGGTGGCGGCGGTGGTCTTCGGCGCCCAGTCGTTCCTGATCCGGTTGGCGGACGGTAGCCTGGGTCAGCTGGAGGACGCCGGCCGGGAAGCCGCCGCTCGCTACGGCCAGGCGTGGCCGGCGGCCTACGTCTGGCTGCTCGCCGAGATCGGAAAGCTCGACGAGGCCCGCACCCGATCCGCGGATCTGTCGGGCGACGGCTTCCAGGGGCTGCGGCGCAGCAGCGACTGGTTGACGTCGGGTTGTGCGCTGTCCATCGCGTCACTCGCGGTCGGCGACCGCGATGCGGCCGGCAAGCTGTACGAGCTGCTGGCTCCGTACGCCGACCGGTGCACGCTGTTTCTGGCCGGCTCCGGCTGTCTCGGCTCCAACCACGGATACCTCGGCTTCGCCGCCGTCGCGGCCGGTCGCGATCAGGACGCGGCGCGGCACTTCGAGGCCGCGCTGGTGCGCAACGCCGAGATCGGCTGCGACTACGTGACGCCGCGGGTCTGCTGCGAGTACGCCCGGCTGCTGCTCGACGGCGCCGAGCCGGCCGGCCGGGACAAGGCGCTGGCCCTGATCGACCAGGGTCTTGCGCTCGCCGGGCGGATGGGCATGCGCGGCGAGGCCGAGCGACTCACCCGGCTGCGTCAGGAGCACCAAGAGCGTCAGGAACGTCGGGAGCGCCGAGAGCAGCGCCAGGAGCAGCGGCCGGCCCTCGGGTGGTCCGCGCTGGACAGCGTCGCCAGGTCAGCCGAGATCAGTCGGCCCGACCTGAGCTCGGTGGCGGCGCCGGACGGGACGGTCACCATCATGTTCTCCGACATCGAGGGCTCCACGGTGCTCGCCGAACAGCTCGGCGACGAGCGGTGGCTGAAGTTGCTGCACCGCCACAACGCGCTCATCCGCCGGCATCTGGCAGAGCACAGCGGCTTCGAGGTCAAAGCGCAGGGCGACGGATTCATGGTCGCCTTCGCCAGCGCCCGCAGCGCGATCCGCTGCGCCATCGCGATCCAGCGTGACCTGGCGACGCGTCTCGACGAATCCGGTAATCAGCTGCTGCGCATCCGGATCGGACTGCACACCGGAGAGGTGATCCGCGAACAGGAGGACTTCTTCGGGCACGCCGTCATCCTGGCGGCGCGGATCT
>NZ_JBYCLB010000662.1:0-6345 GCF_057473705.1 Mycobacterium sp. TH-M15
CAGCCCGCCGGCGAAGTAGGCCGCCCCCGGCTCGCCGAGCGACTGGCCGATCATCGCGGCCGGCTTCGCGCCGTGTGCGCGCAGCAGCTCGCCGAGCGCGATCTGGATCGCGAAGATCACCAGCTGCACCGACTCGATCGGGAATTCGACGGTCTGCTCGGTGTAGTCGATCGAGTCGTCGAGGATCAGCTCCAGGATCGAGACGCCGCGCTCGTCCTGGATCAGCCCGTCGATCTTCTCGATCCACTCGGCGAAGACCGGGTCGCGCAGGTAGAGGTCCTTGCCCATCTTGCGGTGCTGGGCGCCGAAGCCGGCCAGCACCCAGACCGGCCCGTTGGTCACCGGGCCGTCGGCGGAGAAGACGTTCGGCTTCTGCTTGCCCTCGGCGACCGCACGCAGGCCGGCGATCGCCTCGTCGTGGTCGCGGGCCAGCACCATCGCCCGGGACCGGCCGTGGTTGCGCCGGGAGAGCGCCCGGCCGATCGACTCCAGCGACGACGCCCGGCCCGCCTCGCTGTCGATCCAGTCGGCCAGCTCGGCGGCGGTGGCCTTCTTGCGCGAGGTGAGGAAGCCGGAGACGGCGAGCGGGACGAGAGGATCCGCCGCCCCGTCGGTTTCAGCGCCGGCCAGCGCGGCCTGCTTGAGTCGCAGCGCCGCGTCGGTGAGGCCGGGCAGTTCGTACTCCGCCTCGTCGGCGCCACCTTCGGGGTGGATGAACTCGCCGTATTCGTCGAAGCGCGGCGCCTGGTGCTCGATCTCCGCGACCGGCTCTTCGGCAACGACGTCCGGCTCTTCGGCGTCTTCGGCGGGCGCCTTGTCCAGCACGTCGTGCGGCAGCACCTCGCGCAGCACCAGGTGCGCGTTGGCGCCGCCGAACCCGAAGCCGGAGACCCCGGTGATCGCGTACCCGCTGTAGCGCGGCCAGTCGGTGGCGGTGTCGGCGACCCGCAGATGCTCAGCCTCGAAGTCGATGTAGGGGTTCGGACCGGCGTAGTTGATCGACGGCGGGATCTTGTCGTGGGCCAACGCCAGCACCATCTTCGCCAGGCTGGCCGCGCCGGCCGCCGACTCCAGGTGTCCGACATTGGATTTCACCGCACCCAGCAACGCCGGCTTCTCCGCCGCCCGGCCCCTGCCGACCACCCGGCCCAGCGCCTCGGCCTCGATCGGGTCGCCCAGGATAGTGCCGGTGCCGTGCGCCTCGACGTAGTCGACGGTCCGCGGGTCGATACCGGCGTCCTTGTACGCCTTGCGCAGCACCGCGGCCTGCGCGTCGGAGTTCGGCGCCAGCAGCCCGTTGGAGCGGCCGTCGTGGTTGATCGCGGACCCGACGATCACCGCCAGGATCTGGTCGCCGTCCCGGCGGGCGTCGTCGACCCGCTTGAGCACCAGCATGCCGCCGCCCTCGGCGCGCGAGTAGCCGTCGGCGTCGGCCGAGAACGACTTGATCCGCCCGTCGGCGGCCAGCACCCCGCCGACCTCGTCGAAGCCGACCGTCACCAGCGGGGTGATCAGCGCGTTCACCCCGCCGACCACGGCGGTGTCGCACTCGCCGGCGCGCAGCGCCTGCACCCCTTCGTGGGCGGCGACCAGCGCCGACGAGCAGGCGGTGTCCATCGTCACCGACGGGCCGTGGAAGTCGTAGAAGTAGCTCACCCGATTGGCGATGATCGAGCTGGAGTTGCCGGTGATCGCGTACGGGTGGGTGACGCTCGGGTCGGCCAACGACAGGTAGGAGTAGTCGTTGTTGGTGGCGCCGACGAACACCCCGACCGATGCACCGCGCAGGCTGGATGCCGGGATGCGGGCGTGTTCCAGCGCCTCCCAGGTCAGCTCCAGGGCCATCCGCTGCTGCGGGTCGATGTTGTCGGCCTCCATCTTCGACAGCGCGAAGAACTCCGCGTCGAAGCCCTTGATGTCGCTCAGATAGCCGCCCCGGGTGCGGGCCTTGGCCACCCGCTCGGCGATCCGCGGCTCGCACAGGAACTCCGTCCACCGGCCCTCCGGCAGGTCGGTGATCGCGTCGAAGCCGGCCAGCAGCTTCGCCCAGGTGTCGTCCGGGGTGTTCATCTCGCCAGGGAAGCGGGTGGCCAGCCCAACCACCGCGATGTCGGCGATGTCGGCGCGCTCGCGCGACCAGTCCTGGTCGTCGGCGGTGTCGTCCAGCACCGGCTCGCCCTCGACGATCACCGTGGCCAGCGCCTCGATGGTGGGGTGCCGGAAGGCGACGGTCGCCGAGAGGGTGACGCCGGTGAGGTCCTCGATGTCGGAGGCCATCGCCACCGCGTCCCGCGACGACAGGCCCAGCTCCACCATCGGGACGGTCTCGTTGATCGAGTCGGCCGCCTGGCCGGTTGCGGTGGCCACCCAGCTGCGCAGCCAGGCCCGCATGTCGGCGACGCTCAGATCGGCCCGGGTCGCCCCGAGCCGCGGGGCGTCGTCGTCGCCACCCACAGCGGTTGCCGGCTCCGGTTGTACGTCAGTCACGGCGCGTCACTCCTTGCCGAGGGTCATTCGCCGCCTGCTCAGCATCGCTATGCTCTGCATCGTCGGCGCCGGGGGTCTCAATCGTTGCGGTCCGGGAAGCTGTTCGGGGAGGCGCCACCGCTGTGCAGGCTGCCGTCCAGGTAGGCGGTGCGGCAGGCGCGTCGGCCGATCTTCCCGCTGGAGGTGCGCGGCACCGTCCCGGCCGCCACCAGCAGCAGGTCGCGCATGGTCACCCCGTGCCGCACCGCGATCGCCGCCCGCACGTCGTCGGCGATCGGCTGCTGATCCAGCTTGTGCGCGCCGACCGCCCGCTCGGCGACGACCACCAGTTGTTCGGAGCTGTCGTCCGGGTCGTACTTCAAGCCCGCGTGCGGGTTGTCGAAGACCTCCTTGGGCAGCTGGTTGGCCGGCACCGAGAACGCCGCGACGTACCCGGAGCGCAGCGCCTTGCTGGCCTGCTCGGCGGAGTACTCCAGGTCCTGCGGGTAGTGGTTGCGACCGTCGACGATCACCAGGTCCTTGATCCGGCCGGTGATGTACAGGTCACCGTCGCCGTAGAAGGCGCCGTAGTCGCCGGTGCGCACCCAGTGCCCGTCCTCGGGCACGCCCTCGGCGCGGGACGGCCTGGTCCGGGACGTCAGCAGGTTCTGGAAGGTCTCGACGGTCTCCTCCGGGCGGTTCCAGTAGCCGGCGCCCATGTTCTTGCCGTGCAGCCAGATCTCGCCGATCCGTCCGTCGGGCAGCTCGGCGCCGGTCACCGGGTCGACGATCGCCACCCACTCGTCGACGCCGACCTTGCCGGAGGCCACCTGGGTGACCGCGTGCGGGGAGTCCGGCGCGACCTCGACGAACCGCAGCTCGTTGTTCAGCGCGTCCCGGTCCACGGTGATGGAGACCGGGCCCTCGTCCACCGGGGTGGTGGAGACGAAGAGCGTCGCCTCGGCCAGCCCGTAGGACGGCTTGATCGCCTCCGGCCGCAGCCCGTACGGGGCGAACGCCTCGTTGAACTTGCGCAGCGACGCCGGCGAGACCGGCTCGCTGCCGTTCACGATCGCCATCACGTTGGACAGGTCCAGCGGCGGGTCGCCGTCCTTGGGCAGGCCGCGCAGCGCGGCGTGCTCGAAGGCGAAGTTCGGCGCCACCGAGTAGCTGAAGCCGGTGTCGTCCGGGCGGCGGGCCATCGCCCGGATCCAGCGGTGCGGCCGGCGCACGAACGCCGCCGGGGTCATGAAGGTGAAGTGCTGGCCGACCAGCGGCGACAACAGGATGGTGACCAGGCCCATGTCGTGGAAGAACGGCAGCCAGCTGACCCCGCGGTCGGCTTCCTCGCCGCGCATCGCGTGTACCACCTGGACGATGTTGGTGGGCAGGTTCAGGTGGGTGATCCGCACCCCGGTCGGGGTGCGGGTGGACCCGGACGTGTACTGCAGATAGGCGACCGTGTCCTGCTCGGTCGGGACCAACTCCCAGGTGGCGGCGACCTCGACCGGCACCGCGTCGACGGCGATCACCCGCGGCCGGTCCTTGGCCGGCCGGCCGCGGAAGAACTTGTTCACTCCCTCGGCAGCCGCGCTGGTGGTCAGCACCGCCGACGGGGTGCAGTCGTCGAGCACCGCGTGCAGCCGGCCGACGTGGCCCGGTTCGCCCGGGTCGAAGAGCGGCACCGCGATCCGGCCGGAGTACAGGACGGCGAAGAACGAGACCAGGTAGTCCAGGTTCTGCCCGCACAGGATGGCGACCCGGTCGCCGGGCTTGGTGACCTGCTGCAGTCGGGCGCCGACGGCCCGGTTGCGGGCGCCGAAGTCGGCCCAGGAGATGCTGCGCTCGACGCCGTCCCGCTCGGTCGAGTAGTCCAGGAACGTGTACGCCAGCCTCTCGCCGCGCAGCTTCGCCCACCGCTCGACGGTCTTGACCAGGCTGCCGGTCTCCGGGAGCCGCACCTTCCCGTCCTTGACGAACGGGTTGTGGTAATCCGCCGCGGACTTCAGGGCCATGCCAAATCTCCTGTCACAGACAGCTCGGGTGCGTGCGCTGCGCCGGGGCCATCTGCTTGGTCGCCGACCCCGGACCGGACAGATAGTAGCGACGACCGCCGAGGTGCCGTCGACTGCGCCGGTCGGGGCGCTTTGCTCTTAAATTGTTCTTAATGTTAAGGGGCGGCGCGGCATCACGCCAAATCGAACCGCGCGGCTGGTACGACCTTGTGATCTGCGTCATCGTGGTCAGCTGTGGTTTGGTCGCGGCGCGTTCTCGATGAGGTTGTGCGCCCAGTCCAGCGTCCACTGCGTCGCCGACTCGCCGTCGTGCGCCCAGAATTCGGTGGTGGCGTACATCGCGTGCACCGGCTGGCCGGCGCCGCCGGCCAGCGCGTCCAGGGTCTCGGGTAGCCGGGCCACGCTGAACGCCTCCCGGGGCGCTGCGCAGATCAGGTCACCGGGCGCGCAGATCTCGTTGGTGCGCCGATTCAGCGCGCCGAAGCCGCCGTCGCGGGCGCCGGTCATGGTCAGACCCAGCCCGGAGAGCATCGGCACCTCGTGCAGGGTGACCTCGGCCCCCTGGCCGGGCGGTGTGGGCGGCACGTCGACGCCGCTGCCCTCGGACCGCCGGCCGTCGGCGATCAACGTCACGCCCAGCACCAGATCCTCGTCGACCGGCCCGCGGCCGTTGCCGATGTCGCCGGCGACATCCCCGCCGATCACCGCACCCTGGGAGAACCCGATCATCACGTAGCCGGTCAATGGGCACTTCTCGTTCATGTCCCGGATCGCCTTGACCGTCGCCGCGGTGCCCTCGGCCCGGCTGTCGTTGTAGGTCATCTGGTTGTCGTTGCTGACCGGATTGTGGAACTGCGCGGTGTACGGCACGGTGTAGGTCTGCACCCGGTCCGGCTCGAACTGCTCGGCGATCGGCCGGGTGACGGTCAGCAGCAGCGCCCGCGGGAACTCGGTCGGGTTGAGCGCGTCGTCGGTCAGCGACGACTCCCAGGTGCCCGGCACCGAGACCAGCAGCACATCGGGGCAGCCGGCGTCCTGGGCTTCCGGCCGCGGCTTCTTGCCGGCCACCGAGCTGGTCGGCGGGGTGATCGCCGCCGGGGGCCGGGACGGCGATGCGGGCCGGCGGACCACGACCACGATCACCACCAGGACCAGCGCCACCACCAGCGCCGCCGCCCCGGCCGCGGTCCAGGCCAGAATCCGGTGCCGACGACGCCGCGAGCTGCGGGAGCTTTTCGGCATGTTCTCCTGGTTCTCCTGGTTCTCCGGTCCGCGGCGACCGGTCGTGGGTGGGGCGCGTCCCGCCCGCGGCGCGCCCTTCACGGTACCGGGGCACCGTCCACCGGGCCCGGACAGGCGCAGGACATGGGCCGATGGGCGTCACTGCACCGATCACGTCGACCACAACCCGGTCAACCGGGCCTACCACCGCCCGGCCATCCTGCGGCCGGCCGGCGAGATCAGCACTAGCCGATGGCGGCGACCATCTCGCCGGCCATCAAGCTCAGCTGCGGGCCCCAGGTGGGCCAGCCGTTGTCGCCCTCGGGGAACTCGAAGTGCCCGTTGTGGCCGTGCAGGTCTTTGTACTGGCCGTAGAAGACCCGGCCGGTCCCGGTCGCCTCGGCCGGGAAGCCGATCATCGCGGCCGGGTCGCTGGCGCCGCCGATCGGGGCGAAGACCCACAACCGGGTGTTGTTCTGGACCAACAGCGCCGCGTGCACGTACGGGTCGTGCCACTTCCACCGGCCCAGCTGCGGCGCCCCCCACAGCCCGTAGGCGTCCACCCCGCCGAACTGTTGCAGGCCGGAGACGATCGTCCCGGTGTTGGTGGTCGCCGACGGGTACAGGAACCCGGAGAGCGACC
>NZ_JBYCLB010000663.1:0-7153 GCF_057473705.1 Mycobacterium sp. TH-M15
CCGGGCTGCACCTGCTCGGCGGCGCCCGCGCCGACGCGACCCGGGTGCGCTCGGGAGCCGAGCGGGCGATGGTCGAGGGCCGGTTCAGCACCGCTGACCTTCCAGAATCGGCCGCCGGCCGGGTCCAGCAGATCCTGGACTCCTCCGGCGCGGAGCGCGACGAGGACGGCAGTGTGATCGCGCTGCGCTCGGTCAGCCGCGAGCTGCCGTCGCGGGCCTACCTCGGCGGCCGCAGCGTGCCCGCAAAATCGTTGAGCGAGTTCACCGCCGGGCTGCTCACCCTGCACGGCCAGAACGACCAGCTCCGGCTGATGCGCCCGGACGAGCAGCGCGGCGCGCTGGACCGGTTCGCCGGCGTCGCCGCGGAGCTGGAGCGCTATCGCACGGCGCGGGAGCACTGGCTGGCGGCGCGGCGCGACCTGGCCGACCGGCGGGCCCGGGCCCGGGAGCTGGCCCAGGAGGCCGACCGGCTCACCTTCGCGCTGCGGGAGATCGACGCGGTCGATCCGCAACCCGGCGAGGACGAGGCGCTGACCACGCAGATCCGGCAGCTCTCCGAACTCGACGCGCTGCGGGCCGCGGCCGCGGCGGCGCGGGCAGCGCTGGCCGGCGTCGACACCGACGACGCGGCGGCCGAGCCGACCTCGGCCGCCGACCGGCTGGTCCAGGCCAGGTCCGCGCTGGACGGCACCGACGACCGTGCGCTGCACGCGCTGGCCGGGCAGCTCGGCGAGGCGCTCACCGTGGTGGCCGATGCGGCGACCGAACTCGGCAGCTACCTGGCCGAGCTGCCCGGCGACGCCGGTGCGCTGGACGGCAAACTGGCGCGGCAGGCCGAGCTGCGCACGCTGACCCGCAAGTACGCGTCCGACGTCGCCGGGGTGCTGGACTGGGCGGGCCACTCCCGGAGCCGGCTGGCCGAGCTCGACGTGTCGGAGGAGGCGCTGGCCGGGCTGGCCGACCGCGTCGAGGAGCTGACCGCCGAGGTCACCCGCGCCGCGACCGAGCTCAGCGATGCGCGGTCCAAGGCGGCCCGGGGGCTGGCCGAGGCGGTCAGCGCCGAGCTGGCCGGGTTGGCCATGGGCGCTGCCGAGTTCACCGTCGAGGTGGCCGGCCTGACCGTCAGCGCCGACGACCCGGCGGCGCTGACGCTGCCGTCGGGGATGGTTGTGCGGGTCGGCTCCGACGGCGTCGACGAGGTCGAGTTCGGCTTCGCCGCGCACCGCGGCATGACGGTGCTGCCGCTGGCCAAGAGCGCCTCCGGCGGCGAACTGTCCCGGGTGATGCTGGCGCTGGAGGTGGTGCTGGCGACCGCGGCGGGCCAGGCGGCGGGCACCACGATGGTCTTCGACGAGGTCGACGCCGGGGTCGGCGGCCGGGCGGCGGTGCAGGTGGGGCGTCGGCTGGCGCGGCTGGCCCGCACCCACCAGGTGATCGTGGTGACGCATCTGCCGCAGGTGGCGGCGTACGCCGACGCGCATCTGGCGGTGGACAGCGCCGGACCCGACGGCGCCAGCGGGGTGCACCGTCTCGACGGCGACGAGCGGGTCGCCGAGCTGGCCCGGATGCTGGCCGGGCTGGGGGAGTCCGACACCGCCCGGGCGCACGCGCGCGAGCTGCTGGCGACCGCCGCCGACGACCGAACGCTGTGACTAGAGTGACAGAACAAAATTATTGAGGCTGTTGTTACGGCGTGCCTCCCGGCTGCGGCCGGGTTTTCGGGCCAGAATCGCCCGCATGAGGATGTCTGCCCTGTTATCGCGTAACACTGTCCGGCCGGGCCTGGTCGGCACCGCCCGGGTCGACCGGGACATCGACCGGCTGCTGCGCCGGGTCTGCCCCGGCGACATCGTCGTTCTCGACATCCTCGACCTGGACCGGATCACCGCCGACGCGCTGGTGGAAGCGGATATCGCCGGCGTGGTCAACGCGTCGGCATCCATCTCCGGCCGCTACCCCAACCTCGGTCCGGAGGTGCTGGTCGCCAACGGCGTCACGCTGATCGACGAGGCCGGGCCGACACTGTTCAAGAAGGTGAAGGACGGCGCCAGGGTCCGCCTGCACAACGGCGGCGTCTACTCCGGGGACCGGCGGCTGGTGCTGGGCGTCGAGCGCAGCGACACCGAGATCTCCGACCTGATGCACGAGGCCAAGAGCGGCCTGGTCACCCACCTGGAGGCGTTCGCGGGCAACACCATCGAGTTCATCCGCAGCGAGAGCCCGCTGCTGATCGACGGGATCGGGATCCCGGAGATCGATGTCGACCTGCGGCGGCGGCACGTGGTCCTGGTCGGCGACGAACAACACGCCGCCGACGACCTGAAGTGCCTCAAGCCGTTCATCAAGGAGTACCAACCGGTGCTGATCGGCGTCGGCGCCGGTGCGGACGTGCTGCGCAGGGCGGGTTACCGCCCCCAGTTGATCGTCGGCGATCCCGATCGGATCGGCACCGACGTGCTCCGGTCCGGCGCCCAGGTGGTGCTGCCGGCCGACGCCGACGGCCACGCGCCGGGGCTGGAGCGCATCCAGGACCTCGGCGTGGGCGCGATGACCTTCCCGGCGGCCGGATCGGCGATGGACCTGGCGCTGCTGCTGGCCGACCACCACGGCGCCGTCCTGCTGGTCACCGCCGGGACCACCGCCAGCATCGAGACGTTCTTCGACCGGACCCGGCAGCAGAGCACCCCGTCGATGTTTCTCACCCGGCTCAAGGTCGGCGAGAAACTGGTCGACGCCCGCGCGATCGGCACGCTGTACCGCAACCGCGTCTCCGCCGGCGCGATCGCGCTGCTGGTGCTCACCATGCTTGCCGCCACCGTCGTCGCGCTGTGGGTCTCGCGCACCGACACCGCGGTGCTGCACTGGATCACCGAGTACTGGAACCGGTTCGCCCTGCACGTGCGGGGCTTGGGCAGCTAGCTAGGCGGGCCGGGCGATGATCACCCTGCGCCACCACGCGATCTCGTTGGCCGCGGTGTTCCTGGCGCTCACGGTCGGTGTCGTGCTGGGCTCGGGTGCATTCCACCGGGTGCCGTCGGGGCCGAACGCGCAGCAGGGCCTGCAGCACCAGGTCGACAGCCTGAACGCAGAGGAACAGGCGCTCGACGAGCGCGTGCGCGGCGCGGATGCGTTCACCGCCCGGATGGCGCCACGTATCGTCCACGACGAGTTGGCGGGCAAGTCGGTCGTCGTGTTCCGGACGCCGGACGCGCGGGACGCCGACGTCTCGGCGGTGGCCCACCTGGTCGGGACGGCCGGCGGGCGGGTCACCGGGACGCTGGCGCTGACCCAGCAGTTCGTCGACGGCGATTCCGGGGCGAAGCTGATCGCGGTGATCGAGTCCTCCGTGGTCCCGGCCGGCGCGCAGCTCAACGCCAAACTCACCGACCCGAGCGCCCAGGCCGGCGACCTGCTCGGGATCGCGCTACTGGTCAACCGCGACTCGGCGATCACCCCGGCCGAGGATGTGCCACGCGACACCGTGCTCGCCGCGCTGCGCAACACCGGGTTTCTGGCCTATCCCGACCAGCGCATCGGCGCGGCTGACGCGGCGCTGGTGATCACCGGCAGCGGGCTGGATGGCGACGCCGGCAACCAGGGACTCGGCGTGGCCCGGTTCGCGGCCGCACTGGCGCCGCACGGCTCGGCGGTGGTGCTGGCCGGCCGCGAGGGGTGCGCGTCCGGCACCGGCGCGGTGGCGGCGGCCCGAGCCGATGGCGGGACAGCGGCCGTGATCAGCACGGTCGACAACGTCGACACCGCCGCCGGCCGGATCACGGTGATCATGGCCGCCGGTGACCTGGTGCACGGCGGGCGCCCCGGCCAGTACGGCACCGGCGCGGGCGCCGACTCGGTCACCGTCGTGTAGCCGACCGCCGGCGGACGTCCCCGGGCGCGTCGGCGGGTGTGCCGGGGTGTCGGTGTTAGGGTGAGATTCCGTGGGTCGGCAGGGGTAATCCTGCTCCCGTCTTGCCCGGCCGTCACGGAGGTTTGGTATTGCCCGTCTTGCGTAAGCATCCGCTGACCGCCACCAAGCACCTCTTCGTCACCGGCGGCGTCGCCTCCTCGCTGGGCAAGGGGCTCACCGCGAGCAGCCTGGGGCAGTTGTTGATCGCCCGTGGCCTGCGGGTGACGATGCAGAAGCTGGACCCGTACCTCAACGTCGACCCGGGGACGATGAACCCGTTCCAGCACGGTGAGGTCTTCGTCACCGAAGACGGCGCCGAGACCGACCTGGACGTCGGGCACTACGAGCGGTTCCTGGACCGGAACCTGTCCGGCTCGGCCAATGTCACCACTGGTCAGGTGTATTCGACGGTGATCGCCAAGGAGCGGCGCGGCGACTACCTCGGTGCCACCGTGCAGGTGATCCCGCACATCACCGACGAGATCAAGAAGCGCATCCTGGACATGGCCGAGCCGGACGCCGACGGCCGACGCCCGGACGTCGTCATCACCGAGATCGGCGGCACCGTCGGCGATATCGAGTCGCAACCGTTCCTGGAGGCCGCCCGGCAGATCCGGCACGACGTCGGCCGGGAGAACGTGTTCTTCCTGCACGTGTCGCTGGTGCCCTACCTGGCGCCGTCCGGCGAGCTGAAGACCAAACCGACGCAGCACTCGGTGGCGGCGTTGCGCAGCATCGGCATCGCCCCCGACGCGCTGATCCTGCGGTGTGACCGCGAGGTTCCCGAATCGCTGAAGAACAAGATCGCGCTGATGTGCGACGTGGACATCGACGGGCTGATCTCCACCCCGGATGCGCCGTCGATCTACGACATCCCGAAGGTTCTGCACCGCGAGGAGCTGGACGCGTTCGTGGTGCGCCGGTTGAACCTGCCGTTCAAGGACGTCGACTGGACCGAATGGGACGACCTGCTGCGCCGGGTGCACGACCCGCACGAAACGGTGCGCATCGCCCTGGTGGGGAAGTACATCGACCTCTCCGACGCCTACCTGTCGGTCGCCGAGGCGCTGCGGGCCGGCGGGTTCAAGCATCGGGCGAAAGTCGAGATCCGCTGGGTGCCGTCCGACGACTGCGAGACGCCGGCCGGCGCGGCCGCCGAGCTCGGCGACGTCGACGGGGTGCTGATCCCCGGCGGCTTCGGCATCCGCGGCATCGAGGGCAAGCTCGGTGCCATCGGCTACGCGCGTCGGCGCGGGCTGCCGGTGCTGGGACTGTGCCTGGGGTTGCAGTGCATCGTGATCGACGCCGCCCGATCGACCGGCCTGACCGACGCCAACTCGGCGGAGTTCGACCCGGACACCCCGCATCCGGTGATCGCGACCATGGCCGGCCAGCAGGCCGCCGTCGCCGGCGACGCCGACCTCGGCGGGACCATGCGGCTGGGCGCCTACCCCGCCGTGTTGGAGCCGGATTCGCTTGTCGCCCAGGCGTATCAGGCTACCGAGGTGTCCGAACGGCACCGGCACCGCTACGAGGTCAACAACGCTTATCGGGACCGGATCGCCGAGAGTGGCCTGCGATTCTCCGGCACGTCGCCGGACGGCACGCTGGTCGAGTTCGTCGAGTACCCGCCGGACGTGTATCCGTTCATCGTCGGCACCCAGGCCCATCCGGAGTTGAAGAGCCGACCCACCCGACCGCATCCGCTGTTCGCCGCGTTCGTCGGGGCGGCGATTGATTACAAAGCGGCCGAACGACTTCCGGTTGAGATCCCGGAGCATGAGGACGAGCACGGGCAGATCAACGGCGACCGGCCGCACGGCGGCGCCGCCCGGGTGCCGGCCGAGCCGCTGCACGAAGCCGTCCCGGAACGCCTAGCCCGTGGCTGAGCACCTGTTCGAGACGATCTCCTCGCAGGTTCTGCACCGCGGCAAGATCTTCGCGCTGCGCACCGATCGGGTGCGGATGCCCGGCGGCACCGTGGTGACCCGCGAAGTGGTGGAGCACTACGGGGCGGTGGCCGTCCTGGCCATGGACGAGGGCGGCAATGTCCCGCTGATCTACCAGTACCGCCATCCGCTGGGCCGCCGGCTCTGGGAGCTGCCGGCCGGGCTGCTCGACGTCGGCGGCGAGTCGCCGCAGCTGGCGGCCGCCCGCGAGCTGCGGGAAGAGGCCGGGCTCAGTGCCGGGGCGTGGCAGGTGCTGGTGGACCTGGACTCCACGCCGGGCTTCAGCGACGAATCGGTGCGGGTCTACCTGGCGACCGGGCTGACCCGGGTGGACCGGCCGGCCGGGCACGACGACGAAGAGGCCGACCTGACGCTGCGCTGGTTCCCGATCGCCGAGGCGGTCGCGATGGTGTTCGCCGGCGAGATCGTCAACGCGATCGCGGTCGCCGGGATCCTGGCCGGGCACGCCCTGACCCGGGGATCCGCTCAGGCCCGCCCGGTGGACGCGGCCTGGACCGACCGGCCGACCGCATTCGCCGCCCGACAGGACGAACGATGACCACGGTGGCGACGGCGACCGGACCGGACAGCCCGCTGCAGGCCCAGCTGCAGGGCTACCTCGACCATCTGACGATCGAGCGCGGGGTGGCGGCCAACACGTTGAGCTGCTACCGGCGCGACCTGCTGCGCTACCGGGAGCACCTGGCCAGCCGCGGCGTCGACGACATCGCGCAGGCCGGCGAGGCCGACGTCAGCGAGTTCCTGGTGGCGCTGCAGCGCGGCGACCCAGCCAACGCGGTGCCGGCGCTGTCGGCGGTCTCCGCCGCCCGGGCGCTGATCGCGGTGCGCGGCCTGCACCGGTTCGCCGCCGCCGAGGGGCTGACCGCGCTGGACGTGGCCCGCGACGTCAAGCCGCCGACGCCGGGCCGTCGGCTGCCCAAGAGCCTGACCGTCGACGAGGTGCTCGCCCTGCTCACCGCCGCCGGCGGCGACAGCCCGTCGGACGGGCCGCTGACCCTGCGCAGTCGCGCGCTGCTGGAGCTGTTGTACTCCACCGGATCTCGGATATCGGAGGCCGTCGGGCTGGACGTCGACGATGTCGACACGCAGGCCCGTTCGGTGCTGCTGCGCGGCAAGGGCGGAAAGCAGCGGCTGGTTCCGGTGGGCCGGCCCGCGGTGGCGGCGCTGGACGCCTACCTGGTCCGGGGGCGGCCGGAGCTGGCCCGGCACGGCCGAGGCACGCCGGCGATCTTCCTCAAGTCCCGCGGCGGGCGGTTGTCGCGGCAGAGCGCCTGGC
>NZ_JBYCLB010000664.1:0-1903 GCF_057473705.1 Mycobacterium sp. TH-M15
GAAATTCACCGGCTGCGACCCCGTCGAGGACCCGGCATCCGCCGAGTGGACCACAGACGTTTGTGCAGGTGTACATCCGCTAGCCTAGCCTGGGCACCGGTCAACGCTGGTTGCGAGTATCCCGGGTCCGCTGCGTCCCGGATGCGGGGACCGGACAAAGACAAAGACCTAAGGAGTAGCTGGTGACTCAGGCGGCGACTCGGCCGATATCCGACACCGACAGCACCGACATTCTGGCGGTGGCTCGCCGGCAGGTGCTGGAGCGCGGCGAAGGGTTGCGCCAGCAGCAGGTGCTCGAAGTGCTGCAGCTGCCCGACGACCGCCTCGAAGAGCTGCTGGCCTTGGCGCACGAGGTCCGGATGGCCCATTGCGGCCCCGAGGTCGAGGTGGAGGGCATCATCAGCCTGAAAACCGGTGGCTGCCCGGAGGATTGCCACTTCTGCTCCCAGTCGGGGTTGTTCGCCTCGCCGGTGCGCAGCGCCTGGCTGGACATCCCCAGCCTGGTCGCGGCGGCCAAGCAGACCGCGAAGTCCGGCGCCACCGAGTTCTGCATCGTCGCCGCGGTGCGCGGCCCCGACGAGCGGCTGCTGGCGCAGGTGGCAGCGGGCATCGAAGCGATCCGCGACGCCGTGGACATCCAGATCGCCTGTTCGCTGGGCATGTTGACCGCCGACCAGGTGGAGCGGCTCGCCGCGATGGGCGTGCACCGCTACAACCACAACCTGGAGACGGCCCGTTCGTTTTTCCCCGACGTCGTCACCACGCACAGCTGGGAAGAACGCTGGGAGACGCTGTCGATGGTGCGTGCGGCCGGTATGGAGGTCTGCAGCGGCGGCATCCTCGGCATGGGCGAAACCGTCGAGCAGCGCGCCGAGTTCGCCGCCAACCTGGCCGAGCTCGACCCCGACGAAGTGCCGCTGAACTTCCTCAACCCGCGACCCGGCACCCCGTTCGGCGACCTCGAGGTGCTGCCGGCCGGCGAAGCACTCAAGGCGGTGGCCGCCTTCCGGTTGGCGCTGCCGCGCACCATGCTGCGGTTCGCCGGTGGCCGCGAGATCACCCTGGGTGACCTGGGCGCCAAGCAAGGCATCCTGGGCGGCATCAACGCGGTGATCGTCGGCAACTACCTGACCACGCTGGGGCGTCCCGCCGAAGCTGACCTGGAGTTGCTCGACGACCTGCAGATGCCCATCAAGGCGCTCAACGCCAGCCTGTAGCGCGTGATGGTCCACGATCTGCCCGCCCCGCTCAGCGCAGGCGTCTACAACATCTACACGGGTAAGCCGTCCGCGGAGGGTGCCGCTATTCCGACCTCGGCGCGGTTGGGCCTGGAGCCGCCCCGGTTCTGCGCCGAGTGTGGCCGCCGGATGGTGGTGCAGGTACGGCCCGACGGCTGGTGGGCCAAATGCTCGCGGCACGGGTTGGTCGATTCCGCCGAACTCGAGCCGCTCCGATGACGGACATGCGGCCGGGCCCGCGGTTTTCTCGACGACGGGCGGCGCTCACGGTCGCCGCGGGTTTGGCGCCGGTCGGCGTGCTCGTCGGCGCCCTGTGGGCGTGGCTCGCGCCGCCGGTCCGGGGCGTGCTGGTGTTGACCCACAGCGGAGAGCGGCTCCACGAATACCTGGGACCGGAATCTGATCACTTCTTCGTCGCCGCGTTCCTGATGCTGGGGCTGCTCAATGTGGTCGCCGCGGTCGCGGCGGTGCTCGCGTGGCAGTGGCGGGCGCACCGCGGACCTGGGATGGTCGTGGCACTGTGCAGCGGCATGCTGGTCGCGGCCGGTGCCGCGACCGGCGTGGGCGTATTGGCGGCCCACTTCCGTTATGGCACAGTCGATTTCACTGCAATCCCGCTGAGCCCCGATCAGCTGCACTACTTCACGCAGGCGGCGCCGGCGTTC
>NZ_JBYCLB010000665.1:0-4981 GCF_057473705.1 Mycobacterium sp. TH-M15
CATATCGCGGAGTGTCTTTAGAATTGGAAAACCGCCGACGGCAAATCAGCCGGCGGCGGATATGGGCACGGAATTCGGGTCGGCGCTGCCGGTCCCGGCAGTTGTTCGGCGGACCGAGAGGGCGAGACGATGACTTCGGTGGTGGCGGCACAGCCCGGCGGGGAGGTCGTTGCGACGTCGACCCAGCCCCGCTCGGCGGTGATCGGGATCATTGCCGGTGACGGCGTGCAGATCGGCACACTGCTGGACGCCGACGCGCCGGTGTCGGTGATGATCGATCCGCTGCTCAAGGTGGTCAACGGCCGGCTGCGGGAGCTCGACGAGCCCACGCTGAAAGCCGAGGGCCGCGGCCGCTGGGTGCTGTGCCGGGTGGACGGCACCGCGCTGCGGTCGAACCAATCGCTGACCGACCAGGACGTCTACGACGGGGACCGGTTGTGGCTGCGCTTCACCGAGGATCAGGAACGCCGGTCGCCGGTCATCGAGCACATCTCGACCGCGGTCTCGGTGAACCTGGCCAAGCGGTTTTCCTCCATCGACCCGGCGACCGCGGTGCGTGTCGGCATCACCACGGCGTCGGTGGCCGCGGTGCTGGCCACCGCGCTGCTCGCCGGCTGGCGCTACTACCACGACAGCTGGCTGACCTCGATCGCCGGCGGGGTGATCGCCGTGGCGGTGCTGGCGGCGGCCGCACTGGTGCTGCTGCAGGCGCACGGGGTGGCCGATCGCCGGGTCGGCGATGCGCTGCTGTTCAGCGCGATGCCGCCGCTGGTGGTGGCGGCCGCGGCGGCGGTGCCGGGACCGGTGGGCGCCCCGCACGCCGCGCTGGGCTTCGGCGTTGCGGGCATCGCCGCGCTGCTGATCATCCGGTTGACCGGCCGTCAGCTGGCCACCTACACCGCGGTGGCCACGATCAGCGTGGTGGTGATGATCGCCGGGGCGCTGCGGATGCTGCTCCTGACCGGCCCGGTGACCCTGATGGCGTGCACGCTGCTGGCCTGTGTCTTCGGCTACCAGAGTGCGGCGTCGCTGTCCCGGTGGCTGGCCGGGCTGCGGCTGCCGGTGTTCCCGTCGGCGACCAGCCGCTGGGTGTTCGACGCCCGGCCGGACCTGCCGACCACGGTCGTGGTCGGCGACGACGGACATGCCGCGCTGGAGAGCCCGAAGTCGGTGCGCGACGTGGTGCTTCGCGCCGAGCGGGCGCGATCGTTTTTGACCGGCCTGCTGACCGGGCTGGGTGCGCTGATCGCGGTGTCGGCCGCCGGGCTCTGCGATCCGCGGACGGAGCGGGCCTGGCTGCCGGTGCTGCTGGCCGGCCTGACCGCCGGGTTCCTGGTGCTGCGTGGCCGTTCCTTCCGGGACCGCTGGCAGGCGATTACCGTGGCGGTCTCCGGGCGCGTGATCGTGGCGGCCGTCGTGGTGCGGTTCGTGGTGGTGGTGTGGACGCCGACGGCGCTGGTGGTCGGGCTGGCTGTGCTGTTGGTGGTGCCGACGATCGGGCTGCTCTCCGCGGTGGTGGTGCCCAACACCATCTACAGCCCGATCTTCCGGAAGTTCGTGGAGTGGATCGAATACCTGTGCTTGATGCCGTTGTTCCCGTTGGCGCTGTGGTTGATGAACACCTATGAAGCCATCCGGTACCGCTAACCCCCCGCGACGGGGCAGCCGGGCGGCCGCGCTGGCGGCGGCGGCGATCCTGGTGGGCTCCGGTTCGTTCGCCGGGATGCCGCCCGCCGCCGCGATCGACCCGCCGACGATCGACATGGCCGCGCTGCCGCCGGACAGCCCGCCCGGACCACCCCAGGAGATGCGGCAGACCGCCTACTGCACCGGGGTCGGGGTGATGCCGGGCACCGACTGGCGGGTGCAGCCCAAATACATGGACATGCTGAACCTGCCCGAGGCGTGGAAGTTCGGCCGCGGCGGGGGGGTGAAGGTCGCCGTCATCGACACCGGCGTGACGCCGCATCCCCGGCTGCCGCACCTGATCGGCGGCGGTGACTACGTGATGGCCGGCGGTGACGGGCTGTCGGACTGCGACGCCCACGGCACCTTGGTGGCGTCGCTGATCGGCGCGCAGCCGGACAGCGGTGCCCCGGTGCCGCCGCAGCAGCCGCGCCGCCCGCCGTCGGTCCCCACCAACGAACCGCCGCCACCGGCGCAGACCGTCACGATGGTGCCGGCCCCCCAGCAGACCCACGGCCCGCCGGGGCCGCCACCGCCGCCACCGCCGCCGGAAGGGGAGGAGCCGCCACCGGCCGGCCCGAACGGAGCGGAAATCGGCGGTGCGCGCGACCCGATCTGGCCGGCCGGACACTCCGGTGCCACACGAGCGGCGCCGGTCGACTACCGGGTGCCGCGCGATCCGCCGCCGCCGGCGCCGGACGCGTTCACCGGTGTCGCCCCCGACGTGGAGATCATCTCGATCCGTCAGTACAGCCGGGCGTTCGCCGCCAAGGAGCCGTTCGGCGACGGACAGGATCCGCAGCAACGGGAGAAGACCGACGCCATCCACACGCTGGCCCGGGCGATCGTGCACGCCGCCGACATGGGGGCGCGGGTGATCAACGTCTCCGGGGTGGTGTGCATGAGCGCGCGCACCATTCTCGACCAGGCGGACCTGGGGGCCGCGGTTCAGTACGCCGCATTGGACAAGGATGCGGTGATCGTGGTGGCGGCCGGCAACACCAAAGACCGAGACTGCAAGCAGAACCCCACCTACAACGCGCTGACGCCGGCCGACCCCCGCAACTGGAAGGATGTGCTCACCGTGGTGACCCCGGCGTGGTTCGATCAGTACGTGCTGACCGTGGGCGCCGTCGACGCGGCGGGCGTGCCGCTGACCAAGACGAGCGTGGCCGGCCCGTGGGTGTCGATCGCGGCGCCCGGAACCGACATCGAGGGACTCTCGCCTCGCGATGACGGATTGATGAACGCCGTTGACGGACCGGACAATTCGCTGATACAGCCGGGCGGAACCACCTTCTCGGGGGCGATCGTCTCCGGGGTGGCGGCGCTGGTCCGGGCGCGGTATCCGCAGCTGTCGTCGAGTCAGGTCATCAAGCGGCTGACCGACACCGCCCGCCCGCCGGCCCGGGGCGTGGACAACGAGGTCGGCTACGGCATCGTCGACCCGGTCGCCGCGCTGACCTGGGACGTGCCCGACCGACGGTTGGCCCCGGAGGAACCACAGCCGGCGCCGCTGCAGGTGCCGCCGCTGCCGCCGGAGCGGGACATGACCCCGGCCTGGGTGGCCGGAGTGGGGCTGCTGGGTGCGCTGCTGGCGGCCGGTGTGGCATTCGGGATCGCGGCGCTGCGGCGGGCGAGGCGGCGGTGAGGGCGGAGCACATGTTCGGGCTGCACCTGTCCTGGCGGTGGGTGAGCGTCGTCTTCCTGATCGTGGTCGGGGTGCTGGCGCTGGGCGGGCACTGGCCGGGCGACCCGCAAGCCGCCGAGTACGCGTGGTGGTCGGGGGTCGGGGTCGCCGCCCTGGTCGCGGTCGCCGCGCTGGTCGCCTATCGGCGGGTGCCGCTGATCGGGCTGCTGGCCGCCGGGACGCGGGACCTCGTCGCCGACCCGGCGGCGGTGCTGGCGCGGGGGCGCACCGACCCGGTCGATCACCAGCGACGTTACGGCCGCGAACCGGTCGGCATCCGTGAGTATCACGGCCAGTTGGTCTCGGTGATCGCGGTGAGCGCACGTGAGGACGCGCCGACCGGTCGCCATCACCGCGGGGTGGCCGCGACCGCGCTGCTGCCGGTCGAGGTGGTGGCCGCGGGGCTGCGGCAGTTCGACGTGCACCTGGACTGCATCGACATCGTCTCGGTCGGCATATCCCGGCTGATCAAGGCCGACCAGCCGGACCAGGCCGACCAGCCGGACCAGGCCGACCAGCCGGACCAGGCCGACAAGGCCGGTGCCGGCGCAGCCGGGCGGTCGGCGGCCAAACGTCGGAACACCTGGCTGGTGCTGCGGATGAACCCGCAACGCAACGTCGCCGCGGTGGCCGCCCGTGACTCGGTGGCCGCCACCCTGGCCGGCGCCACCGAACGGCTGCTGCACGATCTCGATGGCCGCAACGTCGTCGCCCGGGCGGTGCCCGCCGAGGAGTTCGGCGGGATCGACATGGCAGTGCTGGCCGGGCTGGAACCGGATGACGTCCGGGTCCGCCGCGGCCGGCTGACACAGCAGGGCACCACCGAGCAGGTCGCCAGCTTCTGGGTGTCGCCGCGGGAGATCACCTCGGAGAACCTGGACGCGTTGTGGCTCGCCGACTCCGACGCCACCGTCGTGACGGTGCGGCTCACCCGTCGGCCCGACAACCGGGCCGACGTCGGGGTGATCGTTCGCCACCACAGCGACGGACGGCTGGACAAGGACGACCGGGCCGGGCTGAACCGGCTCGTCAACCGCCAGCTCACCGCGGTCTGCGCCAGCCTGCCGGCGCCGGCGCCGGGCCGGGGTCCGGCGCTGCCCAGCCGGCCGCTGCACGACCCGGAACACCTGACCGTTGCCGTCGATCCGGCGGTGCCGCAGGGCGTGGCGCGGGCGGGTGCCCGGTCGTGACCGTTCCATCGGGCGCGACCGACGCCCGCAACGCGATGGTCGCCGGGATGCTGGCGTCCGGCATCTCGGTCAACGGTCTGCAACCCAGCCACAACCCGGACGTCGCGCTGCGGATGTTCACCACCGCGACCACCGTCGACCCGCAGATGTGCGACGCCTGGCTGGCCCGGCTGCTCGCCGGCGACCAGGACATCGAGACCCTGGGGCATGCCTGGGCGACGGTGCGCACGTTCGGGTGGGAGATCCGGCGGTTGGGTCTCTCCGAGGGGGACTTCCGCCCGGAGGTCTCCGACGGACTGTTCCTGCGGCTGGCGATCACCAGCGTGGAGTCGCGGGGGGGGGGCGGGGGCACCCCCCCCCGCCCGGCGACCACCGACGCCCCACCCCCCCACCCCCGCGGGGGGGGGGCGCCCCC
>NZ_JBYCLB010000666.1:0-4247 GCF_057473705.1 Mycobacterium sp. TH-M15
GCCCGGTACGCCGACGACACCGCCTGTCCGGTGTTGCGCCCGACACTGACCCCGCCGCCGGCCAGCGCGAACGCGCCCGGCTGGGTGATCATCTCGCCCAGGGTGGCGACCGCCGCGTCGTCGACGTACAGCGCCGCCCGGCCCACCGGGGTGTGGCTGCCCGGCATGGTTCCGCTGCGCTCGAAGCGGACCCCGAAGACGTGTTCCCCCAACGGGACCGGGTCAGGCGCGGAGAGCCACTGCTCCCGCTCACCGAGGAAGTTGTAGACGTAGTGCAGTCGTCCGCGGTCGACGAACAACGCGTGTCCACCGTGCCGGGCACCCTGCTTGAACAGCACCCCGGCCGCATCGACGCGGTCGACCCGGACCCGGGCCAAGACCGCGAACGACCGGCCGCGCAGCTCCACGCACGCGCCCAGCGGCACCTCGGCGGTGTGCGGGTAATAGGTGTAGCTGTCCCGTTCGCCGCCGGCGCGCGGGCGCCAGCGGCCGGTCATCTCGACGATGTTGAGGTCGGCCAGCGGCAGTCCGTTGTATCTCTCCGCCTCGGCGAACCACAGCGCCTGCAGCTCGGCGAGCTTGTCGGGCTGCTCTTCGGCCAGGTCGCGGCACTGGCTGCGGTCGGCCTCGATGTGGTAGAGCTCCCAGCGGTCTTCGGCGAAGTGCCCCCAGCCGGCCGGCGCCGCCGCGTGCACGGTGCCGGCGAACCACCCGCGATGCCAGATCCCGCGGGTGCCGAGCATCTGGTAGAACTGCGTCTGCTTGCCGGTGGTCACCCCCGGATCGGCCAGTGCCGCTTTGAAGCTGACGCCCTCCAGCGGCCGCTGCGCGATCCCGCGCACGGTTTCCGGCGGGGTGATGCCGAGCAGGTCGTAGACGGTCGGGGTGACGTCGCAGACGTTGACGTAGCTGTCGCACACCCCGCCGTGTGCGGCGATGCCGGCGGGCCAGCTGACGATCGCCGGGTCGGCGATCCCACCTTCGTGGGAGGCGTACCGCTTGTACAGCTTGTAGGGCGTGTTGAACGCCATCGCCCAGCCGATCGGGTAGTGGTTGTAGGTCTCCGGGCCGCCGAGCCGGTCGTACAGCTTCATCGCCTCGGCGGTGCTGTCCAGGTAGCCGTTGAAGAACTTGTTCTCGTTCGGTGAGCCGTTCGGTCCGCCCTCGCCGCTGGCGCCGTTGTCGGAGACCACCACGACGATGGTGTTGTCCAGCTGGCCGGATTCCTCCAGATAGTCCAGAACCCGGCCGATCTGGGCGTCGGTGTAGCTCTGGAATCCGGCGAACACCTCGGCCATCCGGGCGAACAGCCGCCGCTCGTCGGCGTCCAGGCTGTCCCAGGGCCGGACCGTGTCCAGCGCCGGCCACGGAGCCCCGTCGGCGCCGGTGGCGTCGGTGTACGGATTGACTTCCGACAGCCGGGTCTCCGGCGGCACCAGGCCCAGCTTCTTCTGGTTCTCCAGCACGATCTCGCGGTAGCGCTCGTAGCCCATGTCGAACCGGCCGGCGTACCGGTCCGCCCATTCGGCGAAGACGTGGTGCGGCGCATGCCCGGCCCCCGGGCAGACGTAGCCGAACCAGGGCTTGTCGGGATCGACCGCCCTGGCGTCGCGGATGAATTCGATCGTCTTCTCGGCGATGTCCTTGGACAGGTGGTAACCGTCCTCGGGAGCCCCGGGCGGCTCGACCGGGTGGTTGTCGTAGACCAGGTCCGGGTACCACTGGTTGGTCTCGCCGCCCAGAAAACCGTAGAACCGGTCGAAACCGCGGGATGTCGGCCAGTGCCGCCGGGTGGCGGCCATGTTCGACTCCTCCAGCGGGGTGAGATGCCACTTGCCGACGCAGAAGGTGTGCCAGCCCTGCTCGGTCAGCACCTCGGAGAGCAGCGCCGTCTCGAACGGGATACGCCCGCTGCAGTTGGGGAAGCCGTCGGTGAACTCCTCGATGGTGGCCATCCCGACGCTGGTCGCGTTCCGGCCGGTCAGCAGCGCCGCCCGGGTCGGCGAACACAGCGCGGTGGTGTGGAACTGCGACAACCGCACGCCCCGGTCGGCGATCCGGCGCATCGCCGGCATCTCGACCAGTCCGCCGAAACAATCCCAGGTGGCGATCCCGGTGTCATCCCAGACCAGATAGAGCACGTTGGGGGCGCCGGCGGGCGCGGTCGGCGGGGCGAACGGACCCCAGTCCGGCTCGGAGTCGCGGATGTCGACTTCGATCCTGCCGGTAAATGCCGTTGTCATCGCCCACTCTGCTCTGCCCGTGCCGATTGCGTCGCAGCCTACCTTGCAGGTCTGCCACGACCCTGGGCCGATGCCGGGTAACGACCGCCCACGGCCCGCCCGGACGGCTCTCCTTTTGGTGCCCGGTGACGGCGATCGTGACGACCGCGTGGATCACGCCGCGCACCGCACGTGGGTCGCCTCGCCGGAAGACGGTGCCGTCGTCACGGAGCAACGGATGAAGCCGGCGCTGCGGAACCAGTTCGACGACCGGGCCGCCGGCTTCACGTGGGCAGCGCAGCCGCCCCCCGTTCAACCGGCCGGACCGCGGCCTCAGGGAACGGTTACCGTGAACTGCTGCATCAGCACCGGTTTGGCCGCGTCGAGACCGGGATCGCCATCCGGGCCTTCCAGGTGAACCGTGACCAGATACTTTTTGGTGTTGGTCCAGATGTGAGTGATCCGATCGGCGAAGCCGACCGGGCCCACCGGCCCGGGGAACGTTCCGGTCAGCACCTGGCTGCTGTAGCCGCAGAACTTGGCCCCGCCGACCTCCAGCTGAACGTCCGGGTGCGACGCACGAAGCGTCGCCGCGTAATCGGCGAACGCCGCGGCCGGATCGAGATCGGTGGCGGCGACCGCCACCGACCCGGTGAGACCACCCGGCCCGGCCAACGGCAGCGGCTCACCGGTGCCGGTCGTCCAGTCGGCGGGCTCGGTCAGCACGATGATCGGCGCCGCCGGGTCGGCGACCTTCACCGTCAGCGGCGTGCCCGGCTGGATCTCCGGGGAGAGGCAGATCAGTGCGTCCGGCGGGATGTGCTCGGGCAGCGTCGTCTCGATTCCGGCTGCGTCGTCCGCCCGCGTGGTGCTCATCGGTGCGGTGTGCGCCAAGCCGCCCTCGTCGCCGGTGTCTCCCGCGTCGGTCAGGTGGCAGCCGGCCAGCAGCAGCGATAGGAAGCCGATCGCGACCACACCGGCCCGGCCGTGCATCCGGGCTACTTGGCCTTCTCCAGGATCTCGACCAGGCGCCAGCGCTTGGTCGCCGAGAGCGGGCGGGTCTCCATCAGCGAGACCCGGTCGCCGATACCGGCGATGCCCTGCTCGTCGTGCGCCTTGACCTTCTTCGTGGTCCGGATGATCTTGCCGTACAGCGGGTGCCGCACCCGGTCTTCGAGTTCGACCACGATGGTTTTCTGCATCTTGTCGCTCACCACGTAACCGATCCGGGACTTACGCCGGCCGCGTGGCTTCGGCGTGCTCGGGGTATGCTTCGGCCCCTTCTCGCCGGTCGCGGCCGGTTTCGCGGCGTCCTTCTGCGGGTCGGCCTTCTTCGGGGCGGCCGTTGCAGCGGTTTTGGCCTCTGCCATCACGATTCCTTACCTTCGACAGCTTCGGCGCCCTGAGCGCCTTCCGGCCCGGACGCCAGGCCCAATTCCCGTTCGCGGAGCACGGTGTAGACGCGCGCGATCTCGTGGCGCACCGCGCGGAGTCGGCGATTGTTGCCGAGCTGGCCGGTCGCCATCTGGAAGCGCAGGTTGAACAGCTCTTCCTTGGACTTGCGCAGCCGCTCGACTAGTTCTTCGGCGTTGAGCTCGCGCAGCTCGCCGGCGGAGACACCCACTGCCATCAGAACTGCTCCTCTCGGGTGACGATCCGCGCCTTGATCGGCAGCTTGTGGATCGCTCGGGTCAGCGCGGCGCGGGCGACCTCCTCGTTGGGGTAGCTCAGCTCGAACAACACCCGGCCGGGCTTGACGTTGGCCACCCACCACTCCGGGGATCCCTTGCCGGAACCCATCCGGGTCTCGGCCGGCTTTTTGGTCAGCGGCCGGTCCGGGAAGATGTTGATCCACACCTTGCCGCCACGTTTGATGTGCCGGTTGATGGCGATACGCGCCGACTCGATCTGCCGGTTGGTGATGTAGGCGTGCTCCAGTGCCTGGATGCCGTACTCACCGAAGGTCACCGCGGTGCCGCCGCTGGCGAGGCCGCGCTGCTTCGGGTGGTGTTGCTTACGGTGCTT
>NZ_JBYCLB010000667.1:0-5364 GCF_057473705.1 Mycobacterium sp. TH-M15
CGAATCCGGCCTGACCCGCGTCGGCTCCAGCTACGACCTGTGTTTCGCCTTCCTCGCCCACACCGGCCTTTCTCTATGACCGTCGATCACTCTATTACCGAAACATCTTTAATCCGGCGGTAACAGCGACACCACCAAGTCTTAACGGACCCGCGGCGGGCTTCGCGGGGTTGGTAGCGTCGCGCCGGTGACCCCGCCAGGAGACGCCGCAGCGCTGCTGGGCGACGCCGCGTTCGGCGGCGCGCCCGGCACCTGGCCGCTGCCGAACGCCACCGCACCGGATCAGCTCTGGCTGCGGGCGGTGGCCGCCGGCGGGCAGGGCCGACTGGCCGGCGCGCGCGCCGATCTGGCCGCGCTGCTGCGGGTCGTGCCGTCCGGACCGTTGGCGTCGCTGGCGCACAGCACCCGGGGGTCGCTGCTGCGCCAGCTGGGCTGGCACGACCTGGCCCGCGGCCATGACGGCCGGGCGCTGCTGCTGGCCGGTGCCGACCCCGAGGCCCGCGCCGATGCGCTGATCGGGCTGGCGGCCGACGCGCTCGGGGTGGGCCGGTTCGCCGCGTCGGGCGCGCTGCTGGCCCGGGCTGGCGAGCCGCCGGTGAGCAGCCCGGTGGATCGGGTCGCGGTGCGGCGGGCCTGGGTGGCCGCCGAGCTGGCGATGGCCACCGGCGACCGGGAGACCGCGCTGCGGGAAGCCGAACGGGCGGTGGAGTACGGCGCACGTTGCAGGTCGGCGCGGCATCGGGTCAAAAGCGAGCTGGTGTGGGCCGCGGCGCTGTGCTGCGCGGGCCGGCCGGGCCGGGCGGCCGCGGTCGCCGATCCCGCGCTGGACGCTGCCGGACGCCTGGGCCTGGTCCCGCTGCAGTGGGCGCTGGCCTGCCTGCTGGCCGATACCGGAAGCTCAACCCGCACGACCGAAGAGCTGCAGCACACCCGCGACCGGTGCGCCGAGACGGTGCGCCGGCGCGGCGGCAGCTGGCGTCAGCGGTAGCCTTCGGCGTCCGACGTGGCCCCGTTCAGCGACGCGTCGGCGTAGCCGCGGCAGTAATCCCAGGTGACGTAGGTGTCCGGCTCGGGGTCGTAGGCCGGCTCGTGCGGCCGAACGGTGCCGTCGACCAGCAGCTGCAGCAGGTTGGACCGGAGCATGTCCCAGTCGTGGTAGTGGTCCTGCTGGCAGTCGTCGCAGCAGACCACCAGGCCGCGAATCCCCCGGTGCGCCAGCAGCGCCTCGTACACGGCCAGATCGGCCAGGTCCGCCTCGACGGCGGTCCGTTCCTGCGGGTCCAGGGGCTGGCCCGGTTCGATGGCGTCCAGCACCGAAGACGGATCGTGCGGGTCATCGGCGAACGGGTCGGGCGGCAAACCGGGTGGCAGGTGGTCACGCACGCCTATCAGGGTACGCAGTCCGGTCGGCGGAATGCCAGCGGACGGCGGTATACCGCGGGGCCGACGGAGCGGCGTGCTGGGCGGGTGCGCGATCTGCGATCCGATTAGGATGGGCTTCTCACCCCGGCCGCGTAGTGGAGGCTCCGATGCCCGTAAGTGACGCCAGCGCCCCGCCGATCAGTCCGCGTCCGGCTACCGGCGGCCCGCGTGTGGACCCGCCGGCGACCGGTGGGGACAACCCGACCAAGATCGCGATGTTGGGGCTGACCTTCGACGATGTCCTGCTGCTGCCGGCGGCCTCCGGCGTGGTGCCCGCCGCCGCCGACACCTCCAGCCAGCTGACCAGGACCATCCGGCTGAAGGTGCCGCTGGTCAGCTCGGCGATGGACACCGTCACCGAGGCGCGGATGGCGATCGCGATGGCCCGGGCCGGCGGCATGGGGGTGCTGCACCGCAACCTGCCGGTCACCGAGCAGGCCGGCCAGGTGGAGATGGTCAAGCGGTCCGAGGCCGGGATGGTCACCGACCCGGTCACCTGCTCGCCGCAGAACACGCTGGCCGAGGTGGACGCGCTCTGCGCCCGGTTCCGCATCTCCGGGCTGCCGGTCGTCGACAGCGATGGGCAGCTCGTCGGGATCATCACCAACCGGGACATGCGCTTCGAGGTCGACCAGAACAAGCCGGTCGCCGAGGTGATGACCAAGGCGCCGCTGGTCACCGCTCAGGAGGGGGTGACCGCCGACGCCGCGCTGGGCCTGCTGCGCCGGCACAAGATCGAGAAGCTGCCGATCGTCGACGGCCACGGCAAGCTGACCGGGCTGATCACCGTGAAGGACTTCGTCAAGACCGAGCAGCACCCGAACGCCACCAAGGACAGCGACGGCCGGCTGCTGGTCGGGGCGGCGGTCGGCGTCGGCGACGACGCCTGGGTGCGGGCGATGACCCTGGCCGACGCCGGGGTGGACGTGCTGATCGTGGACACCGCGCACGCGCACAACCGGGGTGTGCTCGACATGGTCGGCAAGCTCAAGGCCGAACTGGGGGAGCGGGTGGACGTGGTCGGCGGCAACGTCGCCACCCGGTCCGGGGCCGCCGCGCTGGTCGAGGCCGGCGCCGACGCGGTGAAGGTCGGGGTCGGTCCGGGGTCGATCTGCACCACCCGGGTGGTGGCCGGGGTGGGGGCCCCGCAGATCACCGCCATCATGGAGGCGGTGGCCGCCTGCGGCCCCGCCGGGGTGCCGGTGATCGCCGACGGCGGGCTGCAGTTCTCCGGGGACATCGCCAAGGCGCTGGCCGCCGGTGCGTCGACGACGATGCTCGGCTCGCTGCTGGCCGGTACCGCCGAGTCGCCGGGTGAGCTGATCTTCGTCAACGGCAAGCAGTTCAAGAGCTACCGGGGGATGGGCTCGCTCGGTGCGATGCAGGGGCGCGGCGCCGGCAAGTCGTACTCCAAGGACCGCTACTTCCAAGACGACGTCCTCGCCGAGGACAAGCTGGTGCCCGAGGGTATCGAGGGCCGGGTGCCGTTCCGCGGCCCGCTGTCGACGGTGATCCACCAACTCACCGGCGGCCTGCGGGCGGCGATGGGCTACACCGGCTCGGCCACGATCGAGGCGCTGCAGTCCGCGCAGTTCGTCCAGATCACCGCCGCCGGGCTGAAAGAGAGCCACCCGCACGACATCACCATGACCGTCGAGGCCCCGAACTACTACATCCACTGACCGAAAGGGCCTCGCATGCGTGACTTGGTGGAGATCGGCATGGGCCGCACCGCCCGTCGCACCTACGAACTCGCCGACGTCAACATCGTCCCGTCCCGGCGCACCCGCTCGTCGAAGGACGTATCCACCGCCTGGCAGCTGGACGCCTATCGGTTCGAGATCCCGGTGCTGGCCCACCCGACCGACGCGCTGGTGTCGCCGGAGTTCGCGATCGAGCTGGGCCGGCTCGGCGGGCTGGGGGTGCTCAACGGCGAGGGGCTGATCGGCCGGCACGCCGACGTCCGGGAGAAGGTGGTCGAGGTCGTCGAGATGGCGGCCAAAGAGCCCGAGCCGGCGGCGGCGATCCGGCTGCTGCAGCAGCTGCACGCCGCCCCGCTGGACCCGGAGCTGCTCGGCGCGGCGGTGGCCCGCATCCACGACGCCGGGGTGACCACCGCGGTGCGGGTCAGCCCGCAGAACGCGGCGGCGCTGACCCCGGCGCTGGTCACCGCCGGGATCGACCTGCTGGTGATCCAGGGCACCATCGTCTCGGCCGAAAGAGTGGCCTTGGATCGGGAAGGGGCCGGCGAGCCGCTGAACCTCAAGACGTTCATCGCCGAGCTGGACCTGCCGGTGGTGGCCGGCGGGGTGCTCGACCACCGCACCGCGCTGCACCTGATGCGCACCGGGGCGGCCGGGGTGATCGTCGGCTACGGCTCCACCTCCGGGGTGACCACCTCCGACGAGGTGCTCGGGATCAGCGTGCCGATGGCCACCGCGATCGCCGACGCCGCGGCCGCCCGCCGCGAGTACCTGGACGAGACCGGTGGCCGCTACGTGCACGTGCTGGCCGACGGCGACATCCGCTCCTCCGGGGACCTGGCCAAGGCGATCGCCTGCGGCGCCGACGCGGCCGTGCTGGGCACGCCGTTGGCTACCGCGGCCGAGGCGCAGGGCGACGGCTGGTTCTGGCCGGCCGCGGCGGCCCACCCGTCGCTGCCGCGCGGGGCGCTGCTGCAGGTCGCCTACGGCGAGCGGCCGTCGCTGGCGCGGGTGCTCGACGGCCCGTCCGACGACCCGTTCGGTTCACTGAACCTGGTCGGCGGGCTGCGCCGGTCGATGGCCAAGGCCGGCTACTGCGACCTCAAGGAGTTCCAGAAGGTCGGGCTTACCGTCGGGTCCTGAGCACCCGACCGCTGCCGCACCCGAGTGTGCGGGTGCCGGCACGGGTACCGGCGCAGACAACCACACCCACGGGCCGACCAGCCGCCGCGCAGTTCCCGGTGCGCACGATCAGCACCGTCGCCGTACGCTCGACTGCGTCGCAGGTCCATACTGATGCGATGGAGCCGGATCACCAGCCTGACTACGACGTCCTCATCATCGGGTCCGGGTTCGGCGGCAGCGTCAGCGCGCTGCGGCTGACCGAGAAGGGTTACCGGGTCGGGGTGCTGGAGGCCGGCCGGCGCTTCGCCGACCAGGACTTCGCCAAGAACTCCTGGCACCTGCGGGACTTTCTCTGGGCGCCGAAGCTGGGCTGCTACGGCATCCAGCGGATCCATCTGCTCAACAACGTCATGGTGCTGGCCGGCGCCGGCGTCGGCGGTGGCTCGCTGAACTACGCCAACACGCTGTACGTGCCGCCGGAGCCGTTCTTCGCCGACCCGCAGTGGGCGCACATCACCGACTGGCGCGAAGAACTGGCGCCGCACTACGACCAGGCGCGGCGGATGCTGGGGGTGGTGAAGAACCCGACGTTCACCGACGCCGACCGGGTCTTCAAGGAGGTCGCCGACGAGATGGGCTTCGGTGACACCTTCGTGCCGACGCCGGTCGGGGTGTTCTTCGGCCCCGACGGTGCCAGCGGCGCCAAGGCGCCGGGCACGACGGTGGCCGACCCGTACTTCGGCGGCGCGGGGCCGCGGCGCACCGGCTGCATCGAGTGCGGCGAGTGCATGACCGGCTGCCGGTGGGGTGCCAAGAACACCCTGGTGAAGAACTACCTGTACCTGGCGGAATCGGCTGGCGCACAGGTACACCCGATGACCACGGTCACCTCGTTCGAGCAGCGCCCGGACGGGCTCTGGCAGGTCCGGGCGGCGCGCACCGGCCTGTCGCCGCGGCGCCGGCACCGAACCTTCACCGCCACCCAGCTGATCCTGGCCGCCGGCACCTACAACACCCAGAAGCTGCTGTTCAAGATGCGAGACCGGGGCAAGCTGCCGAGGCTCTCCAACCAGCTGGGCGTACTGACCCGCACCAACTCCGAGTCGATCGTCGG
>NZ_JBYCLB010000668.1:0-4139 GCF_057473705.1 Mycobacterium sp. TH-M15
CGGTCCTGGGCGTAGCTGGGCGACAGCACGATGTCCATCAGCCCGCCGTCGCCGCCGGCGTCGACCGGGATGACGGTCTTGAGCTTGGGCTCGTGTCTCACTGAGACCTCTTTGACCGCCCCGGTAATCCGCTCGGCCACCAGCGCCGACTTGCTGTCCGGCAGCATGATCAGCCCGCTGGTGCTCTCCAGGCAGCCCTGCATCACTCCGGGTGCCGGGCACTTCTTGCGGGGCAGGTTGTCCGGCAGCGGCGGCGGCGGCGTCGTCGTGGTCTGTTTCATCCCCCGGCGCGGCACGGCGGTGAACGGATCGGACAGGTCGTTGTTGAATTGCGCGCACCCGGTCAGCAGCAGCAGCGGCGCGCAGGACGCGGCCAGCACGCGACGCACCGATCCCCACTTCCGCATCTCGTCAGATTACGGACACCCCCGGCGGGTCTGCCACATCGGTGCTGCGGCGGCGACGGTCCAGGCGGCCGACGGCTCGGCATTCGGGTCGGTACCCGCGCCGATAGCCGCGCCGTCGCGTCCGGAAAGTCGGTGGTCGTCCGGCGGTTCACCGCCCAATCCAGCCGGGGTTAGCCGTACCCTGTCAGGCGTGACCAAGCACTCAGTGGACTCGGGCTGGCGGCGGCTGGGCGGTTCAGCGACGGTTGGCAAGTCCGCGAAGATGGTCGATCCGGAGGATGATCTGCCCTCAGCCGACTATGCCGGAGACTACGAGACCACCGCCCTCCCGTCGTACGGCTCGAGCCACCCGGGCTCCGACTACCACCCGCTGGACAGCGAGCTGCCCTATGCGCCGGCGACCGACGGCCTCTCTGGGCTCGACGAGTCGGTCGCCGCCGACCCGCTGGATCGCGGCGCGGACCGGCGCGGCACCCAGGACCTGGGCCTGCTGCTGCTGCGGCTCGGCCTGGGCGTGGTGCTGATCGTGCACGGGCTGCAGAAGGTGTTCGGCTGGTGGGGCGGCGAGGGGCTGGGTGGCTTCCGTAAGTCGCTCACCGACGCCGGCTACCTGCACACCGACATCCTGACCTACGTGGCCGCGGGCGGGCAGGTCGCCGCCGGGGTGCTGCTGGCGTTCGGGCTGTTCACGCCGCTGGCCGCCGCCGGCGCGCTGGCCTACCTGCTCAACGGGGTGCTGGCCGGCGTCTCCACCCAGGAGGGCAGCCGGCTCTCCTACTTCATGTCGGGCGACCACGAATACCAGGTGATGATGGCATTGATCGCCGTCGTCGTGATTCTGGCCGGACCGGGCCGCTACGCGCTCGACGGCGACCGAGGCTGGGCCAGGCGACCGTTCATCGGCTCGTTCGTGGTGCTGCTGATCGGCATCGCCGGCGGGGTGACGATATGGGTGCTCCTCAACGGCGCCAACCCGCTGGGCTAGGCGATCGCAAGCGCGGCACAGCCGGGCGCGGCGGGTCGCCGTCTATGGGCTAGCTAGGCGATCGCAAGCGCGGCATAGCCGGGCGCGGCGGGTCGCCGTCTATGGGCTAGCTAGGCGATCGCAAGCGCGGCACAGCCGGGCGCGGCGGGTCGCCGTCTATGGGCTAGGCGATCACCGGTACGGGTTCGGCACCCGCCCGCCGCTGGCCTCGGTGAGCAGCGGCAGCGTCGCGAAGGTGACCGCCGGAAGCCGCAGCTGAGTGCCGTCGGCCAGCTGCGCCCGCGCCCAGGAGCCCCGGGTGAACCGCAGTCCGTCGATCTGCCCCCAGCGCACCGTCCGGGCGCCCAGCAGGCTCCGAGCGGTCACCGTCTCGGCGTCGGCGACGGTGCGCAGCCGCACGATCAGCGCCGACAGCAGCACCGGGATGACCAGCAGCGGCGCGCTGGGTGGCCAGAGCTGCACCGGGATCAGCAGACCCAGCGCGAAGAAGCCGACCGCGAAGTGCGCCATCGGCGAGATGCGCAGCACCACCGGCCGCTTCGGGGCTGCGTCGGGGGAGTCGGGGGGTTGCGGGGCCACCCAGGGATGATGTCATCCTGCCGGTGGCAGTGCCGCGTCGGTCGGGCCGCCGCTCCGGGTGCGGTCGGGGTCGCCGCGGCCGAACAGGCCGCCGACGATCACGCTCCGCTGCGCGTCGTCGATCCGATAGAGGACGCGGTAGGTGCCGCGGTGAGCACTGAACCGATCCTGCAAAGGTGGCCGGAGCCGCTTGCCGACCCGGTGCGGGTTGTCGAGCAACGGGCCGACGATGAACTCATCCGCGGCGAACGCGACCGCCTCGGGAAGCTCCTCCGCCAACTGCCGTTTCGCGGTAGGGGCAATAATCAGCCGGTACCGTCCGCCGGTCACGACTTCGCATGTGCCCGGTGTGCGCGCATCGCGGCGTCGAGGCTGTCTTGGTCTTCGCCCGCACCGCGGGCGAACTCGGCATCGGCGTCGGCGAGCGCGCCGCGCGGTCGGAGAGCCGCCACGGTTTCTTACAGCGCCTCCAGGTCGTCGACGGCAACCAGCACCGCGGTGGGGCGGCCGTGCACGGTGACGGTGACCCGTTCGTGGTGCTCAGCGACCCGGGCCACCAACTCCGGCAGATGTGTTTTCGCCTCCGCGAGGGGGCTGAACGCGAACCCCGATGCCGACATCGTCATAAGCATGACCAACCCTCGGGTCGATGTCACGCCAGTTGGCTGCGGGCTCCTATGGCTACGGCCCCCAGACCATCAGGTCTTCGATGCCGTTGTTCATGGTGACGGTGGTCGGCGCCGGCCCGGTGACGTCGAAGTAGACCTTGCCGGTCGCGGTGGCGCCGGCCGGGATGGTGGCGGCGCTGATGCCCTTCGGCGCGGCGACCTCCCACAGCACCCGGTAGACGGCCTGGTTGGGGGCGACGGCGTTGAACTGGGAGACGGCCGGGGTCACCGGATCGTTGATGGCATGCACCGTCGCGGTGGCCTCCCAGACCTTGCCGGTCACCGGGAAGTCCGGCATGGTGTCGCTGCTGGGCTTGAGGCCTTCGACCCGCCAGGAGAACGTCACCTGGCCGACGGTGTCGGTCATCTGCAGCGTGCTGCCCAAGGTGCCGACGATCGGGTACGGGCCGGCCTGGGCGACAGGTACGACGGTGGCCGTGCCGGTGGTTACGACGGCCGCCAGGGCCAGGGCCGCGGCGGCCCCTTTCATCGCCGTTCGTCTCGTCATCGTGGTTGTCATGATGTCCTCCCCGCGCGCTGGCCCATTGAAGCAGTAGCTTCCGGTCTACCACCGATTCGCGGGTCGGTCCGGTGGCTGCGACGCTGTTGCGCGCGACCCCTACGTGCCGACGTCGTCCCTTCCGAGGCCGGAGTAGTGGTAGCGGCAGGACAGCACGACGATGTGGGCGTCGGTGACGGTGTAGACGAGTCGGTGCTGTTGGGTGATCCGCCGCGACCATGCGCCGGACAGGGTGCCGCGTAGCGGTTCGGGCTTGCCGATGCCTTTGAACGGGTCGCGGAGGCGGTCGGTTATCAGTTTCGCGGCGCGGCCGGCGGCCTTCTTATCCTCGGCGAGCAGGTCGGTGTAGGAGCGCCAGCCAGAGGGGGTAAAGGCGACAGTCCTCAATCGCTGGGCTCGATCCGGTCATCGCGGACGTGGGCTTCGATGAGCCGGCCGGATCGGAACTCGTCCATCGAGCGGTTCAGGTGCGCGGCATTGGCCGGGCTGGAGAGCAGGTACAGGGTCTCTTCCATCGAGCGGTAATCGTCTAGGGCTATCAGCACCGCGTCGCCGCGTCTGCTGGTGATCGTCACCGGCTCGCGATTCTCGTTGACCTCGGCCAGCAACCGGAACAGATCCTTGCGTGCGCCGCTCGCGGTCATCTCAGCCATAGCCGCCTCCTATTGGTACAGCACCTCCGTACAAGAGCACTGATGGCGCTGCGAAGTTCCGGGCAAGGCGCAGGCCGGCTGCTCGGCGATACGATCAGGCGTTGGGGCCGCCGTCAAGCGTGGAGCCGACCGTAAGACCGGGCCTCGCCCGGCGGGTGGCGGTGAAGCGCGGAAGGGAACCAGCCCAACGGCTGGCGAACAACCCCGAGACGGGGTGCAAGTCGCATGATCACTAGCCGGGCTTCGCCCCATCCCGACGGGCATGTTGGTCGGGTTGATTTCGGGGACTCCGGCCGGGCGGGATGAAGACCCTGGTCGAACGGTGCC
>NZ_JBYCLB010000669.1:0-4151 GCF_057473705.1 Mycobacterium sp. TH-M15
GGCCGAAGATGCGCGGATTGGGTCCGACGACACAGTGCTGGTTGAGCATGTAGCCCAAGCCGAACCCGTTGTCGGCGGAGCGCGGGCCGAGCACCACGTCGGGTTCGTCGGGGCCCTGGTTGGTCCGGGCCAGGTCCATCTGGCGGCGGCTCAGCAGCTTTCCCTCGGAGAGCGCGTTGTAGAAGCCGGCCAGCCCCAGCGCCGACACGTGCCCGTTGTTGGCGGGGTTCTCGATGCTGCGCCACAGCTCCATGTCGTTGAGCCGGAGCGTCTCGTCGGGGATGTAGCCCATCGCCATCGAGATGGCCACGCCGGCCCGCTTGTGCTCGGCGAGCGAGGTGGGATCACCGGCGGCCGACACCACCCCGGTCAGGGTCGTGGTCACCTCCTCCTGGTTGGCCACCTCCGCGCAGCGGTCCCGTTCGATCTCCGGCAGGCCGATGTAGACGTCGAGGCCGAGCGGCTTGGCGATCTCGGCGCTCAGATACTCACCGACGGTGAGCCCGGCCACCCGGTGGAACACCTCGCCGATGATGAAGCCGAAGCTGACCGCCGCGTAGCCCTGCGCGGTGCCCGGCCGCCACCACGGCGCGCTGGCGGCCAGCCGCTGGCAGACCAGGTCCCAGTTGGCGACTTCCCGCCAGCGCAGCCGGGAACTCGGCCCGATCGTGCCGGACCGGTGGCCGAGCACCATCGCGACCGTGACGCCCTCCTTGCCGGCCTGGCCGAACTCCGGCCAGTAGTAGGCGACCGGCTTGCCCAGGTCGAGTTCACCGCGCTCGACCAGCTGGTGCACGCAGGTGCTGGAGAGCCCCTTGGTGGCCGAGAAGATCGGGGTCAGGGTGTCTTCCCGCCACGGCCGGGTGCCCGCCACGTCGGCCGGCCCGCCCTGCAGGTTGACCACCAGCTCCCCGTCGACGAAGACCGCCACCGCGGCGCCGGACTCTTTGCGCAGCGCAAAATTCTCTTCGAACGCGTCGCGTACGCCGACGAACCGGCCGAGGCACAGCCCACGAACCCTCACCTCGGCGCCTCCCCGTCGGGTAACCCCATTTGAGCGGGCGACGGGAATCGAACCCGCGTAGCTAGTTTGGAAGACTAGGGCTCTACCATTGAGCTACGCCCGCATTCTTGGCCAGACTGTACCGGCGCGGGCGGAACCAATTCCACTTGACTCGGCTCGGCTGCGCAGCCAGATGTCCCGGCGATACCGGCGGGTCGTAGGATCGCGAGGTCAGCGCGGGGTGTAGCGCAGCTTGGTAGCGCATCCGCTTTGGGAGCGGAAGGCCGCAGGTTCAAATCCTGTCACCCCGACCAGGCACCGCGCGCGGCACCGACAGCCACCGACCGCCGTCAACGACACCGAGGGAGTACACGCGTGAAGAGCACCGTCGAGCAGCTGAGCCCGACCCGGGTTCGCATCAACGTGGAGGTGCCGTTCACCGAGCTGCAGCCCGATTTCGACCGGGCCTACAAACAGCTCGCCAAGCAGGTTCGACTGCCCGGGTTCCGCCCGGGCAAGGCCCCGGCCAAACTGCTGGAGGCGCGGTTCGGCCGGGAGGCGATGCTGGACCAGGTGGTCAGCGACGCGGTGCCGGGCCGGTACGGGCAGGCGGTGACCGACTCCGAACTGCGTCCGCTCGGCCAGCCCGAGATCGAGGTGACCAAGAAGGAGTACGGCCAGGACCTGGTCTTCACCGCCGAGGTCGACGTCCGCCCGCAGATCGCGCTGCCGGACCTGGCTGAGCTCACGGTGCAGGTCGCGCCGATCGAGGTCTCCGACGACGAGGTCGACGCGGAGCTGGAGTCGCTGCGCGGCCGGTTCGGCACCCTGACCGGCGTCCAGCGGGCGGCGGCCGACGGCGACGTCGTCGCGATCGACCTGGCCGCGACCGTCGACGGCGAGGACGTCCCCGAGGCCAAGGCCGAGGGACTCTCCCACCAGGTGGGGTCCAGGCAGCTGATCGAGGGGCTGGACGAGGCGATCGTCGGGCTATCGGCGGGGGAGAGCGCGGTGTTCACCACCACGCTGGCCGCCGGGCCGCACGCCGGGAGCGAAGCGCAGGTCACGGTGACCGTCGACGCGGTCAAGGAGCGCGAACTGCCCGACGCCGACGACGAGTTCGCCCAGCTGGCCAGCGAATTCGACACCATCGAGGAGCTGCGGGCCAACCTGGCCGAACAGATGCGGCGGACCAAGCGCATCCAGCAGGCGGAGCAGATCCGCGAGACCGCCCTGGAAGCGCTGGTCGGCGAGGTCGACATTCCGCTGCCGGCGGCGGCGGTGCAGGCGCACATCGACAACGTCACCGAGAACGCCCTACACGGCGTCGGCCACGACGAGGAGAAGTTCGCCGCGGCGCTGGCCGGGCAGGATTCCTCCCGCGCGGAGTTCGATGCCAAGACCCGCGCCGATGCGGAGAAATCGGTCACCACGCAGCTGTTCCTCGATGCGCTCGCCGACGAGCTGAACATCCAGGTCAGCCAGAGCGACATGACCCAGCATCTGGTGTTGATGTCGCGTCAGTACGGGGTCGAGCCGCAGCGGCTGGCCGGTTTTCTGCAGGAGAACAACCAGCTGCCGGCGGTCTTCGCCGACGTCCGGCGCGGGCTGACGCTGGCGGCGGCGGTGCGCGCCGCGACGGTGACCGACACCAACGGCGAGACGGTCGACACCGCGCAGTTCTTCGGGGAGGACACCGCACCGGCAGCCGGGGCGGAGGAGGCCGACCAGGAGGCACCGCGGGGCGACGACGCGGCGGCGGCCGAGTGACGCTGTGAGCGAACGTGGCCGGTTCGGTGAGTCCTCGCCGGCGCCGGTTGGTTAGGGTCGGTGCATACGAACCTCGAGAAAGCGGGTATCCCACTGTGAGCGACGTGAGCCACATGCGTTCGGAAGGGCTGGGTCTGAATCTCATCGACTCGGTGTATGAGCGTCTGCTGCGAGAACGCATCATCTTCCTGGGATCGCAGGTCGACGACGACATCGCCAACCGGCTCTGCGCGCAGATCCTGCTGTTGGGCGCCGAAGACCCGACCAAGGACATCGCGCTGTACATCAACTCGCCGGGCGGTTCGATCAGCGCCGGGATGGCGATCTACGACACCATGGCGCTCTCGCCGTGCGACATCGCCACCTACGCGATGGGCATGGCCGCCTCGATGGGGGAGTTCCTGCTGGCGGCCGGCACCAAGGGCAAGCGCTACGCGCTGCCGCACGCCCGGATCCTGATGCACCAGCCGCTCGGCGGGGTGACCGGCAGCGCCGCCGACATCGCCATCCAGGCCGAGCAGTTCCACGTCATCAAGAAGGAGATGTTCCGGCTCAACGCCGAGTTCACCGGACAGACCATCGAGCGCATCGAGGCCGACTCCGACCGCGACCGCTGGTTCACCGCCGCCGAAGCCCTCGAATACGGCTTCGTCGACCACATCATCACCCGCGCCCAGACCAACGGAGCCGCATCATGAACCCCGAAACCCAGCCGCAGGCGCGCTCCATCCTGCCGCAGTTCAGCGAGCGGACCCACCTCGGTGAGCGGATCGTCGACCCGTACGCCAAGCTCTTCGACGAGAGGATCATCTTCCTCGGCGCCCAGGTCGACGACGTCTCCGCCAACGACGTGATGGCGCAGCTGCTGGTGCTGGAATCCCAGGACCCCGACCGGGACATCACCATGTACATCAACTCGCCGGGCGGCGGGTTCACCTCGCTGATGGCGATCTACGACACCATGCAGTACGTGCGGGCCGACATCCAGACCGTCTGCCTGGGCCAGGCCGCCTCCGCGGCGGCGGTGCTGCTGGCCGCCGGCACCCCCGGCAAGCGGATGGCGCTGCCCAACGCCCGGGTGCTGATCCACCAGCCGTCGCTGGCGGGGGTGATCCAGGGCCAGTTCTCCGACCTGGAGATCCAGGCCGCCGAGATCGAGCGTATGCGGACGCTGATGGAGTCCACCCTGTCCCGGCACACCGGCAAGGACGCCGAGGTGATCCGCAAGGACACCGACCGGGACAAGATCCTGACCGCCGAGGAAGCCAAGGAGTACGGGATCATCGACACCGTGCTGGAGTACCGCAAGCTCTCGGCGCAGAAGTCCGCCTGACTCTGGCGTTGACTCTGCGTCCACGCAGCGGGTTACTCGAACTTC
>NZ_JBYCLB010000670.1:0-3415 GCF_057473705.1 Mycobacterium sp. TH-M15
GGTTGCCTGGTTCTCCCAGGTGATGATCCCGCCCTTGACGAAGATCTTCCACGAGCACGACCCGGTGCAGTTGACCCCGTGCGTGGAGCGGACCACCTTGTCGTGGCTCCACCGGTCGCGGTAGAAGGCGTCGGCCTCCCGCCCGCCGCGGCGGGTGACGGTGCGCAGGTCAGCCGAGAACTCGCCGGGGGTGAAGAACCGGCCGCTGCGTTCCAGCAACTCTTCTAGCGCGCTACCGACGTGAGGTGTTGTGGTCATCCGGAAGTCTCCTTGGGGTCGCTGCACACTCGGCCGCTGGATTTTTACGGCTCCGCGTCGACACCGGGTCGCGCCCCGGCGCACCGGCCCTTCGCCTGCAGCAGGCCAGCAATCCGCCAGCATACGGCTTATATCGTCAGGCGACCATAAATTCCACGCTGGGAAGTCGCTGTGCCGATTTCGTCAACCCGGATGTAGCGTCCGGGTCAGCTCCGGCAGCCAGGCGCGGTCGGCCGGCACCCAGTCGATGCCGGGCAGCTCCTCAGCGGTGGCCCAGCGCAGCGCCCGGTGCTCGTGCGGGCGTGGTTCGCCGCGGGCGAGGCTGACCCGGTAGGCCCGCAGCGTCGTGTTCGCATCCAGCGCGACGTCGTCACCGAGGCGCGCACCCACCTCGACGGCGTCGGCGTCCACACCCAGTTCCTCGGCCAGTTCCCTGGCCAGTGCTGCGGGCTCGGTCTCACCCGGTGCGACTTTGCCGCCGGGAAGCTCCCAGCGGCCAGCCAGTGTCGCTGGGCGGCACCGCTGCGCGACCAGCACGGCCGATCCGGCGATGATGGCCCCCGCGACGACGATCCGGTTCGGCATGTTCGGTGACGGTATACCGAACTCGACCACGATGGCCCCAGGCTCGCTGACGTGACGCGCTGTCCGCAGTACCGTCGGGTATGGCTGTGTTAACCGATGAGCAGGTGGCCGCGGCGCTGGGCGACCTCGACGGCTGGGAACACGCCGGCGGGACGCTGCGCCGGTCGGTCTAGTTCCCGTCGTTTCTCGCCGGCATCGACGCGGTGCGCCGGGTCGCCGACCACGCCGAGGCCAAGGACCACCACCCGGACATCGACATCCGCTGGCGGACGGGGCCTTTCGCCCTGGTCACGCATTCGGCCGGCGGGATCACCGCAAACGACGTCTCGATGGCCCACGACATCAACGCGATCTTGGCGGGTAGCTAAAGCGCTGGATGCCGGTCGCCGCAATCCAGCCGAGCGTCGCCAGCGCCGTTACGATGTAGACCAGCCCGGCCCAGGCCAGATACCAAGGCCGGCCGCCCTGCCAGATGCTCGGCTGGGCAAAGCTCAGCAACCACGGCACCCCGATGAGCGTCAACGCCAGCCAACCCCAGCCCAGAACCCGGGCGGCGGTGCGCTCCGAGAGCGGGCCGTGGATCAGCCAGACCATCAGCGGCACCAACCACACCCAGTGATGCGTCCAGGAGATTGGCGAGGCCAGCAGGCCGAACAGCTCGACCACCAGCAGCAGACCCAGTCGATCCGTCTGACGCAGCGCGCGCCAGGCCAACACAGCCAACGCCAGCGTGGCGGCGACGGCGATGAGCACCGGCGCACCGTAGCCGGCGTCGTGCCCGAGAATCCGGGAGATTCCGCCGCGCCAGGACTGGTTGAACGAGGTGCCGATCGGCCCGACCCGGCCGGTGTCGCCGAGTAGCTCGGTGAAGTAGCGGCGGGTCTGGTCGCCGGTGACCCAGACCGACACCGCGATGGTGGCGAGAACGACCACCGCCGCGAACACCACGGCGGCCCACCGTCGCGCCCCGGCGAAATAGACGCCGGCGACCGCCGGAGTCAGCTTCACCCCCGCGGCGGTGCCGACCAGCAGACCCGACACCCACCACCGTCGGCTGTAGACCGCGCACAACACCGCCAGCACCAAGAACACGTTGATCTGCCCGTAGTCGAAGGTGCTGCGCAACGGCTCGATCCAGATGGTCACCGCTGTCCACAGCATCGCGGTGCGGCCAGCGCCGCCAGCATCTGAGCCGAGCAGCCGCCGGCTGACGCGGACCACACCGTAGAGTGCGGCGATCGTCGCAACCTGCCAGAGAAATGCCAGCAGCGGAAACGGCAGCACGTGCAACGGGTAGAACACGATCGCGGCGAACGGCGGGTAGGTGAACGGAAGCGGGAAATCCGGCGTCTGGTCCGCGTAGGTGTAGTCGTATAAGGTGCCGGGCCGATCGAGCGTGGCGGCACCGCCGACGTAGACGTGCAGGTCGACGAAGTTGGCACCGTTGGGTGTCAGGTATGTCCAGGCGAGCCGCGCCGCGACGCTGACCGCCAACAGCAGCGGAGCCAGGCGGGTCCACTCGTTCGCCATCCGGCGGGCAGCAGGGGTGACGGGGATTGTGTCTACCGGCCCGACTTTAGCGAACCACCACCACCGGTCCGCTCGGTAACGGTTTCATAAACACCACACGTGTCACTTGAGTATCAGCTGTAACACGTTACCTTGACTTTTCGAACGTCCTTCCAAAGACCTTGCCCACGCCTCTCGACGCCTCTCGACGCCGCCAACGGGAATTGGAGAAATCATGTCGCAGATCCGGACGTTGCTCGCCGCCACGGCTGCCGTCGCGATCGGTTCGTCGACCGCGCTGCTCCTCAGCAATGACGCCAAGGCCGAACCGCCGCAGCCGATACCCGGCCTGCCCGCCCTACAGTCCCTGCAGTTGCCCGGTGTGCCCGCTATCGAGCAGCTGAGCCCGGTGATTCAGCAGGCGGCCGCCGATCCGTCTGGTGCCGTGTCGCTGCTGATGGCCGCGGCTGCCGCCTTCACCGGCAACTCTGCAGTACCCACGGGTGCCAAACAGGTCGCCGACTCGGTGACCCAGTTTGTGCAGGCACCTGCGGCGCCCGGGTTTGATGCGCCTCCGCAGGCACAGGTGGCGAACGATACGCCCGCCTCGCCGCCGCGCGACCCGTCCGCGCACATCCCGACCCCGGGCTCGGCGCCTGGCGGCGTCGCGCATCTGCCCACCGGCGTCGACCCGGCTCACCGGGTGGGTCCCAGGTGGCAGGCGGCACCAGCGACCCCGGCGGCCCCGGAAGCCGTAACCACACCTGCCCCTCCGGCACCCGACGCCGCGCCGGCCCCGGCACCGCCGGAGGCCGCCGGCCCGGCAACGGAGGTCACTCCGGTGTTCGGTCCCGACAGCCCGCCCACCCAGGACTTCATGTACCCGTCAATCGGCACCGGCTGCTTGTCGGACGGTGGCAACTCCATTGCGACTGCGCTGTCAGTGGCAGGCCCGGCGAAGATCCCCACCCCCGGGCCGGCATCCGGTCAGACCGCCTATGTGTTCACTGCCGTCGGTACGCCCGGACCTGCCGAAACGCAGAAGTTGCCGCTCAACGTCACC
>NZ_JBYCLB010000671.1:0-1791 GCF_057473705.1 Mycobacterium sp. TH-M15
CGTTCTGCGCGTACAGGGCCAGGCTGATCACGAACATGGTGAACGCCACCCCGAAGATGGTCGGCACCAGCACCCAGGCCACCGTCGCGACGGCGCCCATGTAGAAACGGAAACCCAGGGCCGCGCCGGCCGCCAGCACCACCAGGGTGGTCAGCACGATCCGCACCGCGTCGGCGAGCAGCCGGGAGAGCAGCCCCGACGCCCGGTGCACCGGAACCACCCACAAGCGGGCCAGTAGGCCGTCTTCGCGTTCGCGCATCAGGCCGGTGCCGCCGATCATCGACCCGGACATGGCGCCGACCATCGCGATCAGCGGAACCGTGCGAAGCAGCGCGCTGTGCCCGGTCAGATCCGAAATCCCCTTGCCCAGCACGATGTTCAAGGTGACGAGCAGCACCACCGGCATCAGCAGCGACTCGAGCACGGTGGCCGGGTCCCGGCTCCACCGGCGCAGCAGCCGGGCGGCCAGCACCCAGGTGTGCTTACCCAGCCGGTCGAGCGAATTCTCCTCGACCGGGCGGTTGGACGTCCGACGCGGCGCGCCGACCTCGATCCGCCCGAGCGATTCGACCAGCCCGTCGATCGGGGTGGTCGGCCGGTCCCGGAACGTCACCGCCATCACTGCCGCCTCGCGGAGACCCAGGCGTGCACCGGCAGCAGGACGACGATGAACGCGCCGCCCCAGTACAGGGTGGGCGCGATCACCGACCAGCTCACCACCCCCGCCCCCGGGCCGCTGTCATCGGCCAGCGCTCGTAACGCGAAGACGTACTGCGAGGTCGGCTGGTCCCGGACGAAGCCCTGGATCCAGCTGGGGAACTGTTCGACCGGTTGCAGGCCCACCGACAGCAGCCCGAGAACGATCTGCGGGATGATCAGGATCGGCATGGTGGCTTCCGGGTTCTTGTTCGCCGCTCCGATGACGTCGCCGATCAGCGACAGCGCGATCCCGATGAACGCCAGCAGCAGGCAGAAGACCACGGTGTGCACGGCACTGCCGTAGAACCGGAACCCGATGGCGAAACCGCACGCCAGCGCGACCGCCAGGGCGATCGCGCAGCGGTACATGCTCGCCGACATCCGGGCGGACAGCGGGATCAGGGTGCCGATCGGCATGGTCTTGAATCGCTGGTTGATGCCCTGCACCGAGTCGGTGGCCGAGCGCAGCGCCGCCGAGATGGTGGCGAAGGTGACCGCCTGCAGGGCGATCAGCGGCATCAGGTACTGCGCGTAGCTGCTCATCCCCTGCGCGAAGTGGCCCATGAAGTTCTTCAGCGGGATGTAGAAGCCGACGGTGAACATGATCGACGCGGCGACCTGGGTGAGCACCTCGCCGTTGCGCAGGGTCGGTTTGATCACCCGGGTCATCAGCACCCACCACTGCCGAACGGTGGACGTCGCCGGGCGGCGAATCGCCGCGATGTCGATCATCGGGGTGTTTCTCCGTCGAAGTTCGGGTCGTGGCCCTCGTCGGACCTTTCTTCGAAGCCCTCGTCGTAGCCGCTGCCGGAGCCCCGGTCGCGGTCTTCGTGGTGGTCCTCGTCGGGGCTGTCGAAGGGGTCGAAGCCGTGTCGCCCGACCACCCCGCCGGCGTCGGCCGCGTCCACGTCGGCGACGGCGTCGAGCTCCTCCACCCCGTCCAGCTCCAGAGACGAGGAGGGCCTGTTCCCGTTGTGCCCCACCCGGTGTCGCCCGCCGTTGAGCGAGACGACGCCCTCGGCGGTCCAGCGCGGCGGTTCGGCCGGCCCCGGCCGGGGCGGTTCGGCCGGCGCCGGCCGGAACCCATCGGCT
>NZ_JBYCLB010000672.1:0-4746 GCF_057473705.1 Mycobacterium sp. TH-M15
CTGATCGCCACCACCGACTGGAGCTTCTCGCACGGCCGGGACTGGGGCAGCCCGAAGATACCGGAGAAGATGGACCTGCGCACCATGGTGCGGATGATGCCGGAGGCGCTCGCGCGGCCCGGCTGGCTGTGGCGCTTCGGCAAGACGCTGCACCCGCCGAGCCTGCGGGTGCCGAACCAGGGCGCCCGCGGCGAGCCCGGGCCGCCGTTCTTCGCCGCCTACGGCGAGTGGATGGGCACCCCGCCGCCGACCTGGGACGACATCGCCTGGCTGCGCGAGCTGTGGGGAGGGCCGTTCATGCTCAAGGGCGTGATGCGCGTCGACGACGCCAAAAGGGCTGTTGACGCCGGTGTTTCGGCCATCTCGGTCTCCAACCACGGCGGCAACAACCTGGACGGCACCCCGGCCGCGATCCGTGCGTTGCCGGCGGTCGCGGCGGCGGTCGGTGATCAGGTCGAGGTGTTGCTGGACGGCGGCATCCGGCGCGGCGGCGACGTGGTCAAGGCACTGGCGCTGGGGGCGCGGGCGGTGATGATCGGCCGCGCCTACCTGTGGGGTCTGGCGGCGGCCGGCCAGCCGGGGGTGGAGAACGTCCTGGACATCCTGCGTGACGGCATCAACTCGGCGCTGATGGGGCTCGGCCGCCCCTCGGTGCACGACGTGACCGCCGATGACGTGCTGATTCCTCCCGACTTCACCCGCACGCTGGGTGCCGGCACCGGGCAGCAACCGGCATATTGACGCCGCCGTCGACAGGAACTGTTCCCTGCCAGCCTGTTCCGTCTTAAGATCGGCGGATGGTGTTCATCGGTGAACTCGCCCGGCTGACATCCGATCAGCTGACCGGCGGATCGCCGACACTCTTGGTGCCGGTGGGATCGACCGAACAGCACGGCCCGCACCTGCCGCTCGACACCGACACCCGGATCGCCGTGGCGGTGGCGACCGAGGCCGCCGCCCGGTTGAGCACCGGCTCGGCCGCGCCGGATACCGAGCGGCGCTGGCCGGTGGCGCCGGCGATCGGGTACGGCGCCAGCGGTGAACATCAGAGCTTCGCCGGCACCATCTCCATCGGCACCGAAACCCTGGACCGGGTGCTGCTGGAGTACGGCCGCTCGGCCAGCGCCTGGGCGCGGCGACTGGTCTTCGTCAACGGGCACGGCGGCAACCTGGCCGCGCTCCGTTCGGCGGTCGGCCGGCTGCGTTTCGAGGGTCGCGACGCCGGCTGGACACCGTGTGCGGTGGCCACCGGAGACGCGCATGCCGGACACACGGAAACATCGTTGTTGCTGCATCTTTCGCCCGCCGATGTGCGGACCGAACGGTGTCGGCCCGGCAACCGAACTCCGCTGGCCGAGCTGCTGCCGGCGATCCGCCGTGGCGGAGTGGCGGCGGTCAGTGCCGTCGGCATCCTCGGCGACCCGACCGCGGCCTGCGCTTCGGACGGGGAACGAATCTTCGGCGAGATGGTCGACCGCTGCGTCCGGGCAATCCGCGACTGGGCGCCAAGCGACGACGGACTGCTGCGGTGAGTAGCCCGGCCCGGCTGCCAGACGGCTTCGCCGTCCAGATCGGCCGGGAGGTGCGGGTGCTGGGCGGTGGGTCGGTGCTGCTCGGCGGCGTCCCGACCAAGCTGCTCCGGCTGGTGCCGGCCGCGCAGGCGATGCTGAGCAACGGTCGGCTGGAGGTTCATGACGCGGTGAGCGCGCAGCTGGCCCGCACCCTGCTGGACGCGACGGTGGCGCACCCGCGACCGTCCGGCGGCCCCTCGCACCGCGATGTGACGGTGGTTGTTCCGGTGCGGGACAACATGCCCGGGCTCCGACGCCTGGTTGCCGCGCTGCACAATCAGCGGGTCGTCGTGGTGGACGACGGCTCGGTGACCCCGGTGAGCCGAGATGACCTATCGGCCGTCCACCCGGCGGTGACGGTGCTCCACCACCCGCGGAGCCGCGGGCCGGCGGCGGCCCGCAACACCGGCCTGGCCGCGTGCACCACCGACTTCGTCGCGTTCCTGGACTCGGACGTGCTGCCGCGGCGCGGTTGGCTGGAGGTGCTGCTCGGCCATTTCTGCGATCCCACCGTCGCGTTGGTCGCACCGCGGATCATCGCCATGGGCGGCAGTGACCGCCTGATCGGTCGCTACGAGGCGATCCGGTCCTCGCTGGACCTGGGCCGCCGGGAGGCGCCGGTCGTCCCGTACGGCAGGGTCAGCTACGTTCCGAGTGCGGCGGTCATCTGCCGCACCGCGGTGCTGCGCCGGCTGGACGGATTCGACGAGACGATGCGCTGCGGCGAGGACGTCGACCTATGCTGGCGACTGGTCGACGCGGGCGCCCGGCTGCGGTACGAGCCGGTGGCCCTGGTCGAGCACGACCATCGGGTGACGCTTGGGGATTGGCTGGCACGCAAGGCGTTCTACGGACGGTCGGGCGCGCCGCTGTCCGCCCGGCATCCGGAGAAGATCGCGCCGCTGAGCATCCCCTTCGGAACGCTCGCGGCCTGGTTACTGGCCACGCTGGGGTCCATTCCGGGCCTGCTGGCCGCCCTGGCGGCGGCCGGCCTGGCGGGCCGGCGGGTGGCCAGATCGATGCGCGGGCCCGGGGTCGGCCGCGGTGACGTCGCGTTGGTGACGGTGCGCGGGCTGACCGCCGGCGGGCTGCAGCTGGCGTCGGCCATCTGCCGGCCGTACTGGCCGCTGGCGCTGATCGCGGCGTCCTGCTCGCGCCACTGTCGGCGGGTGGTGGTGGCCGCGGGGCTGGCGGACGGGGTGATCGACTGGCTGCGGCGCATCGGCCCGGACGAGAACGGCCACCCGCCGGTCAACCCGGTGGCGTACCTGTTCTTGAAACGCCTCGACGACCTGGCGTACGGGGCGGGCCTGTGGGCCGGTGCGCTGCGCCAACACGATCCGGCCGCGCTCAGGCCGCAGCTTCGGGCCTGACCGTCGCCGTGGCCGCGGCAACGCTGCAGACCGACGTGCTGATCGTCGGCGCGGGCAGCGCCGGATCGGTTGTCGCCGAGCAACTCTCCCGGGACAGCGATTGCCGACTGACGGTGTTGGAGGCCGGAGCCGGCCCGGCGGACCCGGTGGCATCGGCGCTGGCGGCCGACGGACGTCGACTGCCGATCGGCACCGCCAGCCCGATCGTGTGGCGTTACCAGACCGAGCTGACCGCGGACGCCGCCGGCGCGATGGCGATCGTCCGTGGCGCCACGGTCGGCGGCTCTGGGGCGGTCAACGGGGGCTACTTCTGCTGGGGCGTGCCGCAGGACTTCGACCGGACGGGTCTGCCCGGCTGGGCCTGGGCGGACGTGGTCGGCCATTACCGGGCGATCGAGACCGATCTGGATTTCGGCGGGCCGGACCACGGTGACCGCGGTCCGATCCCGGTCCGGCGGACCCGTGACGTCGCCGAGAGCGCGCAACGATTCGTGGCTGCCGCGCGGGACGCCGGTTTCGGCTGGTTGCCCGACCTGAACGCCGTGGGCGAGGGCGGCGGGCCGTGCGGGGTGGGTGCGGTGCCGCTGAACATCGTCGACGGGGTGCGCACCGGCCCGGGCGCGGCGTGCCTGGTGCCTGGCCTGGCCCGGGAGAACCTGGCCCTGCTGGCCCGAACCAGGGCGGTGCGGGTGGACATCTGCGCCGGCCGGGCGGTCGGTGTGCGGGCGGTCGGCCCGGACGGCCCGATAACCGTGCAGGCGGACCGGGTCGTGTTGTGCGCCGGGGCGATCGAGACCGCCCATCTGCTGATGCTCTCCGGCATCGGTGACCCGGAGATGCTCCGGGCGGTCGGCGTCGAACCGGTTTCAGCGGTGCCGGTCGGCGCCGGCTGCAGTGACCACCCGGAGTGGGTGCTGCCGGTCGACTGGCCGGGGGCGGCCGGCCGGCCGCCGCTGGAGGTGGTGCTGCACACCGACGACGCGATCGAGATCCGACCCTACACCGGCGGTTTCACCGCGATGGTCGGCGATGCGGCGTCCGGCCGGCCGGACCGGCCGCACATCGGCGCGGCGCTGATGCGGCCGCGGTCGCGTGGCCGGTTGACGCTGGTCTCGGCCGATCCGCGGGTGCCGCCGCGGATCGAGCACCGCTACGACTCCGAGCCGGCCGATCTGGCCGCCTTGGCCCGGGGGGTGCAGCTGGTCCGGCGGATGATCGCCGGGTCGGCCGAGCTGGGTCGGCCGACGTGGTCGACGTCGCAGCACCTGTGTGGCAGCGCTCCGATGGGCGCCGACGACGACCCGCGCGCGGTGCTCGACCCGCGGTGCCGGGTGCGCGGCGTGGACGGGCTGTGGGTGGCCGACGGGTCGGCACTGCCGGCCGTGCCGAGCCGCGGCCCGCACGCCAGCATCGTGATGCTGGGCCATCGGGCCGCGGAGTTCGTCCGGGCCGGGGCGTGATGGTCAGTCGCGCAGCCGGTAGCGCACCGGCAGGTGCTTGAGGCCGCCGACGAACGTCGTCGAGATCAGCTGCGGCTCGCCGGCCGGCTCGATCGATTCCAGCCGGGGCAGCAGCGCGCTGAAGAAGCTGTCGATCTCCATCCGGGCCAGCGCGGACGCCACGCAGAAGTGCACCCCGTAGCCGAACGACAGGTGCTTGTTGGGGTCGCGAGCGACGTCGAAGGTGAACGGGTTCTCGAACACCTCCTCGTCGCGGTTCGCCGAGACGTAGGACAGGTACACCGATTCGCCCTCGGCGATCGGGACACCGCGCACCTCGGTGTCGGCGGTCGCGGTGCGCAT
>NZ_JBYCLB010000673.1:0-5709 GCF_057473705.1 Mycobacterium sp. TH-M15
GACGGCGTGCACCTTCGACGACCCGCTCGACGGCGCCGACATGGCCCGCCGGGAGATCCGCTTCAGCCCGGTCAGCTTCGCCGGCAGCAGCTCGGGCAGCTCCAAGCCGAACCGCGGCCAGGCCCCCTGGTTGGCCGGCTCCTCCTGCACCCAGAAGAACTCCCGGGCGTTCGGGTAGCGGTCCAGGGTCTCGCCCAGCCGTCGCTTCGGCAGCGGCGCCAGCTGCTCGATCCGGACGATCGCGACGTCGTCGCGGCCGTCCTTGCTCTTGCGGTCGGCCAGCTCGTAGTAGAGCTTGCCGGCGGTGAGCAGGATCCGGGTGACGGTGCCGCGGTCGCCGATGCCGTCCTCGTAGTCGGGCTCCTCCAGCACCGACCGGAACTTGACCTCGGTGAAGTCCTTGACCTCGCTGACCGCGTGCTTGTTGCGCAGCATCGACTTCGGGGTGAACACGATCAGCGGCCGCTGGATCCCGTCCAGGGCGTGCCGGCGCAGCAGGTGGAAGTAGTTCGACGGCGTCGAGGGCAGTGCGACCGTCATCGAGCCCTCCGCCCACAGCTGCAGGAACCGCTCGATGCGCCCGGAGGTGTGGTCCGGGCCCTGGCCTTCGTGGCCGTGCGGCAGCAGCAGCACCACGTTGGAGAGCTGACCCCACTTGGCCTCGCCGGAGCTGATGAACTCGTCGATGATCGACTGGGCGCCGTTGACGAAGTCGCCGAACTGCGCCTCCCACAACACCAGCGCGTCCGGGTTGCCGACGGTGTAGCCGTACTCGAAACCGACCGCGGCGTACTCGGAGAGCGGCGAGTCGTAGACCAGGAACTTCCCACCGCTCGGGCTGCCGTCGGGGTTGGCCGACAGCAGCTGCAGCGGGGTGAACTCCACACCGGTGTTCGAGTCGACCAACACCGAATGCCGTTGCGAGAAGGTGCCGCGCCGGGTGTCCTGGCCGGAGAGCCGGACCAGCTTGCCCTCGGCCACCAGCGAACCCAGCGCCAGCAGCTCGCCGAACGCCCAGTCGATCTTGCCGTCGTAGGCCATCTCCCTGCGCCGCTCCAGCACCGGCTTCACCCGGTGGTGCACGGTGAACCCGTCCGGAACGGCCAGCTGCGCGTCGCCGATCCGGGCCAGCAGCGCCTTGTCCACCGCGGTGGAGAGTCCCTTGGGCACCTGCTGCTCGGACTCCACCGACTCGCTGGGCAGCGCGGCATGCTTCTCCAGCTCCCGAATCTCGTTGAACACCTGCTCCAACTGACCCTGGTAGTCGCGCAGCGCGTCCTCGGCTTCCTTCATCGAGATGTCGCCGCGGCCGATCAGGTCTTCGGTGTAGCTCTTGCGGACGCCGCGCTTGGTGCCGATCACCTCGTACATGTACGGGTTGGTCATCGACGGGTCGTCGCCCTCGTTGTGGCCGCGCAGGCGGTAGCAGAGCATGTCGATGACGACGTCCTTGTGGAACTTCTGCCGGAAGTCGATCGCCAGCCGGGCCACCCAGTCGCACGCCTCCGGGTCGTCGCCGTTGACGTGGAAGATCGGTGCGCCAACCATTTTCGCGACGTCGGTGCAGTACTCGCTGGACCGGGAGTGGTCCGGCGCGGTGGTGAAGCCGATCTGGTTGTTGACCACGATGTGCAGCGTGCCGCCCACCCGGTAGCCGGGCAGCGTCGCCATGTTCAGCGTCTCGGCGACGACGCCCTGCCCGGCGAACGCCGCGTCGCCGTGCAGCATCATCGGCACCACCGAGTAGCCCTCCGGGCTGTCACCCTTGTCCAGCAAATCCTGGCGGGCCCGGCACATCCCCTCCAGCACCGGGTCGACGGCCTCCAGGTGCGACGGGTTGGCGGTCAGCGACACCTGAATTTCGTTGTCGCCGAACATCTGCAGGTAAACGCCGGTGGCGCCGAGGTGGTACTTCACGTCACCGGAGCCGTGCGCCTCGGCCGGGTCCAGGTTGCCCTCGAACTCGGTGAAGATCTGCGAATACGGCTTTCCGACGATGTTGGCCAGCACGTTGAGCCGGCCGCGGTGCGGCATGCCGATGACGACCTCGTCCAGGCCGTGCTCGGCGCACTGGTCTATCGCCGCGTCCATCATCGGGATGACGGTCTCGGCGCCCTCCAGGGAGAACCGCTTCTGCCCGACGTATTTGGTCTGCAGGAACGCTTCGAACGCCTCGGCGGCGTTGAGCTTGCTCAGGATGTACTTCTGCTGCGCCACAGTCGGTTTGCCGTGCCTGACCTCGATCCGTGCCTGCAGCCACTGCTGCTGCTCGGGGTCGAGGATGTGGGTGTACTCCACGCCGATGTGCCGGCAGTAGGCGTCGCGCAGCACCGACAGCACGTCGCGCAGCTTCTTGTACTCGGCGCCGGCGAAGCCGTCGACCTTGAACTCGCGGTCCAGGTCCCACAGCGTCAGCCCGTGGGTCACCACGTCGAGGTCGGGGTGGCTGCGGAAGCGGGTCTTGTCCAGCCGCAGTGGGTCGATGTCGGCCATCAGGTGGCCGCGGTTGCGGTAGGCGGCGATCAGCTCCATCACCCGGGCGTTCTTGTCGACGATCGAGTCCGGGTTGTCCGGCCGCCAGCGCACCGGCTTGTACGGGATGCCCAGTTCGAAGAAGAGCTCGTCCCAGAAGCCGTCGGCGAGCAGCAGCTGGTGGATGGTGCGCAGAAAGTCGCCGGACTCGGCGCCCTGGATGATCCGGTGGTCGTAGGTGGAGGTCAGGGTGATCAGCTTGCCGATGCCCAGCTCGGCGATGCGCTGTTCGCTGGCGCCCTGGAATTCGGCGGGGTACTCCATCGCGCCGACCCCGATGATCGTGCCCTGGCCGGCCATCAGCCGGGGCACCGAGTGCACGGTGCCGATGGTGCCCGGGTTGGTCAGCGAGATCGTCACGCCGGCGAAGTCCTCGGCGGTCAGCTTGCCGTCGCGGGCGCGCCGGACGATGTCTTCGTAGGCCGCGACGAACTGCGCGAAGCCCAGCGCCTCACAGCCCTTGATGCCGGCGACCACCAGGGACCGCTTGCCGTCCTTGCCCTGCAGGTCGATCGCCAGGCCGAGACTGGTATGGGCTGGTGTGACGACATTCGGCTTCCCGTCGACCACGGCGAAGTGCCGGTTCATGTTGGGGAATTGCTTGATCGCCTGCACCAGCGCGTACCCCAGGATGTGGGTGAAGGAGATCTTGCCGCCGCGGGTCCGTTTGAGGTGGTTGTTGATCACCGTGCGGTTGTCGATCATCAGCTTGGCCGGGACGGCCCGGACGCTGGTGGCGGTCGGCACCTCCAGCGAGGCGGACATGTTCTTGACCACGGCGGCGGCCGCCCCGCGCAGCACCTGCGTCTGGTCGCCCTCGACGGGTTTGGCCGCCGGCGTGGACGGTGCCTGCGGCGCCGACGGCTGCGGCGCGGCGGCGGTCGGCGCGGCCGCCGGCGCCGATTGAGTGGGCTGGGTCGGCGGTGGAGCCGGTCGGGCCGGCTGGGCCGGCTGGGCCGGTGCCCCGCTCGGCTGGCCGTTGGGCCGCGAGCGTTCGGCGGCGGGTTCGGGATGGTAGTCGGCGAGGAAATCGTGCCAGCTCGGGTCGACCGACGAAGGGTCCTCCCGGTACTTCCGGTACATCTCCTCGACCAGCCATTCGTTCTGACCGAAAGGTGAAGTGTCACCGCTCACGGCAGCTGCTCGCCTCGATTCCTCGTCCGCCGGCAAAACCCGCGTGCCGGTACTGTCCGTGCGGCCCCGGCGGGCCGCGACTTCGTCTCCAAGGCTAGCCCTTTGTGGATAATTCCCCCAGGCAGATCGCCTCGTCCGGCCCGCGGGCCGGGCGTCAACCCGCGTCGACGATCAGGTGCAGCGGCACCGGCCAGCGATCCGGCGGCGGGCCGAACGCAGCGCGGGCGTTCTTGACGATCTTCTTCCCGATCAGCCGGTTTCCCACCGCGCCGACGACCGCGCCGATCCCCATCGGCAGCAGCTTCCCGAACATCAGCGTGCCCCGGCGCATCACGTAGCGTTTCGCGACGTAGCGCATCAGCCGCGAGTTGAGCTCGGCCATGGTCGGCATCGGCATCGCCAGCGTGCTCGCCGACAGCCAGGCGCCGCCGGTCCGGCCGGCGCCGAGCAGGTCGGTCACGGCCTGCTTCCCCTCGCCGCCGACGAGCACCCCGAGCACCAGGGCGCGGCGCTGCTCTCGCTTCTCGGCCGGGATGTCGTGCAGTTCGGCGACCGCCAGCGCGAAGAACGCCGTCGCCTCCAGGAACACGGCGGTCTCCGCGGTGATCGCGGTGAACGCGGCGAGCGTGCCGACGGCCGGCACCGTCGCCAGGCCCCCGACCATCGCCCCGCTGCCGGTCACCGCCCGCAGGTAGTGCTTCTCCAGCCGGGTGAGGATCTCGGCCGGGTCGGCGCCGGGCCGGGTGCTGCGCAACCGGTCCAGGTAGGCCCGCACGGCGGGACGCTGCACCCGGCTGCTGCCCTCGATGATCCGCGACAACACCCGGGCGGCGGTCGTCGGAGCTGCGGCGATCGGCGCCGGTGGTGAGCTCTCGGTGAGCTGGTGTCGCCGGAAACGCATCGGTTGCCTCCCGTCCCGGTCAGGGTGCCATCAGGCTAACGTCCGGGCGGCCGGGGGGTGCCGGGACGGAGTTGTCCGTCTCGGATTTCGTCCGTAGCGTCGCAGCACATGACCACGACGCGGCGAGCGCGCCTCGATGACCAGGGGAAACGCCCGCGCGCCCAGCCCACGTCGATCGACCCGTGGAACACCCTGTGGGCGATGATGGTCGGCTTCTTCATGATCATGGTCGACTCGACCATCGTCGCGGTGGCCAACCCCAGCATCATGCGGGCGCTGGACGTCGGCTACGACACGGTGATCTGGGTCACCAGCGCCTACCTGCTCGCCTACGCGGTGCCGCTGTTGGTGGCCGGCCGGCTCGGCGACCGGTTCGGCCCGAAGAACCTGTACCTGATCGGTCTGACGGTGTTCACGCTGGCCTCGCTCTGGTGCGGCCTGGCCGACGGCATCGGGATGCTGATCGCCGCCCGCGCGGTGCAGGGCGTCGGGGCCGGGCTGCTGACCCCGCAGACCCTGGCGATGATCACCCGGATCTTCCCGGCGGACCGCCGCGGCATGGCGATGAGCGTCTGGGGCGCCACCGCCGGGGTGGCCACCCTGGTCGGCCCGCTGGTCGGCGGGGTGCTGGTGGACGTGCTGGGCTGGGATTGGATCTTCTTCGTCAACGTCCCGATCGGGGTCTTCGGGCTGGCGATGGCGATTCGGCTGGCCCCGGACCTGCCCACCCACCCGCACCGGTTCGACCTGGTCGGGGTGCTGCTCTCCGGGGCGGCGGTGTTCCTGGTGGTGTTCGCCCTGCAGGAGGGCGAGTCCACCGGCTGGGCGGCGTGGATCTGGGTGATGCTGGCGGCCGGGATCGGGTTCCTGCTGGCCTTCGCCCGCTGGCAGCGGACCAACGCCGGCGAGCCGCTGGTCCCGCCGAGCATCCTGCGCGACCGGGACTTCAGCCTGTCGAACCTGGGGGTGGCGGTCGCCGGTTTCGTCGCCACCTCGCTGGCGCTGCCGATCATGTTCTACGCGCAGTCGGTCTGCGGACTCTCACCGACCCGGGCCGCGGTGCTGACCGCGCCGACGGCGATCTCGTCGGGGCTGCTGGCGCCGGCCGTCGGCCGGATCATCGACCGGACGCACCCGCGGGC
>NZ_JBYCLB010000674.1:0-2930 GCF_057473705.1 Mycobacterium sp. TH-M15
GACCATGTTGCCGCCGCTGTCGGATTCGGCGTCGGTGCGCAGGCTCACCGGAACCATCGCCACCAGAGGACGATCCGGCAGCGCGTTCTGCTCGGCGAGGTAGTAGCGCAACGCACCGGCGCACATCGCCAGCAACACGTCGTTGACCGTCACCCCGGCGACCTGCTTGATCGCCCGCAGCCGGGCCAGCGGCCAGGACTGCGCCGCGCAGCGCCGGGCGCCGCCGATCTTGACGTTGAGCATGGTGCGCGGCGCCTCGAACGGCAGGGTCAGCTGCTGTTCGAAGAGCGCGGCGCGGGCCAGGGAGACCGTCGACGAGCCCAGGCCGACGGCGGCGCCGGCCAGGCCGGCCAGCGCGTGCAACCGCGAGGTCGCACCGGACCGGTGGTGCGCGGGCGCCGGCACCGTCCACGGCATGTGCGTCTCGATCTCCCGCGGGTCGGTCGAGAGGGCCCGCTGCAGCAACCGCAGCAGCGAGACCCCGTCGATCAGCGCGTGGTGCACCTTGACGTACACCGCGAACCGGCCGTCGGCGAGGCCCTCCACCAGATGGGTCTCCCACAGCGGCCGATGTCGGTCGAGCAGGCTGGTGTGCCACCGAGAGGTCACCTCGAGCAGCTCACGCACCCGGCCCGGCGTGGGCAGCGCCGACCGCCGCATGTGGTAGTCGAAGTCGATCTCGTCGTCGTAGGTCCATGCCATGCCGGCCACGCCGCCGAGTAGGGCCGCCGGGCGTTTCCGGAAGATCGGCTGGAAGTCACGGGATGCACTCATCGCGTGGTACATGTCGCCGACGAACTCCCTTCCGGCGCCCGGAGGCGGATCGAACAACATCAACCCGCCGACATGCATGGGGTGCTCCCGCGTCTCGGCCACCAGGAACATCGAGTCGGACGGCGAAATCAGCTGCATGCACCCATTACACTCCGACGATGCCCCGCGCCGTCGCCTTCTGCGTCGTGGCGTCCGTTCTCTGCGTCGCCCCGGCAGGCGCACCGAACGTGCCGGCGGCTCCCGATCTGGGCGGCAAGACGGTCTTTCTGGACCCCGGCCACAGCGCCGGCGGCGGCTCGGACCGGTTGGTGCCCAACGGCCGCGGCGGCAGCAAGCCGTGCCAGACCAGCGGCACCGCCACCGCCGACGGCTACCCCGAGCACAGCCTCACCTGGGACGTGGTCAACCGGGTTCGCGACACCCTGGCCGGGCTGGGTGTGCATGCCCAGTTGTCCCGCGGCGACGACGACTCGCCCGGCGCGTGCATCGATGAACGCGCGGCGGCGGCCAATGCACTGCACCCGGACGCGATCGTGAGCATCCACGCCGACGGCGCCCCGGCGTCCGGGCGCGGGTTTCACGTCAACTACTCCAGCCCGCCGCTGAACGACGCCCAGTCCGGACCGGCGGTGCAGCTGGCCCGGTCGATCCGCGATTCGCTGGCCGGCGCGGGAATCCCGGAGTCGAGCTACCTGGGCGCCGACGGGCTGTACGGCCGGGCCGATCTGGCCGGGCTGAACCTGGCCGAATACCCGGCGGTGCTGGTCGAGCTCGGCAACATGCGCAACACCGACGAGGCGGCGCAGTTCGAGAGCGCCGCCGGGCGAGCCCGGTACGCGGCGGCGTTGACCAGCGGGATCGTCGCGTTTCTCGGCGGGTGATCCCGGAAGCACCGTCCCGGGAAACCCGAGAGCCGTTGCAGGGACGGTCCGCCCGCCGCTGCGCGACGGCTCGGCCGCTCGTCGCCTGTTCGTGCAAAGTCTGGGACGATAGCGTGACCTGGTACCCCCGCCACGCCGCCTCGACCGAGGAGTCGTCATCACCCGGAGAAGACCGATCGTCGCCGTCTGTGCGGCGATCCTGCTGCTGGTCACCGGCTGCGGCCGCACCGTGCTGACCGGCCACGCGGTGTCGATGCTCTACGACCCGGCCCGGGTGGGCGGGCTACCGGTGACCGAGGGTCAGAGCGGGCCGCGTGGCCCGGTCCCGCCGATCGACGGCCGGGTGGAGAACAGCGACAACGGCGAGATCGACCGGCTGGCGTTGTCGGCGGTCGACGACATCCAGGAGTACTGGTCCGCGCACTACACCCTGAACGGCACTTTCAAACCGGTCGACACCCTGGTCTCCTACGACTCCACCGACCCGAACGGGCCGAAGGTTTGCGGCAGGAGCGTGTACCGCATGCCCAACGCCATGTTCTGCTTCCGGCGCAACACGATGGCGTGGGATCGGGCCAAGTTCCTGCCGACGGCGAAGAAGTACTTCGGCACGATGGCGATCAACGGGGTGATCGCCCACGAGTACGGACACGCCGTACAGCAGATGGCCGGCCTGGTCGGGCCGGACACGCCCACCCTGGTCCACGAACAACAGGCCGACTGCCTGGCCGGGGTGTACCTGCGCTGGGTGGCCGCGGGCAGTTCGCCGCGCGACACGCTGAGCACCGGCGACGGCCTCAACCACGTGCTGGCCGGGTTGATCATCACCCGTGATCCGACCTCGACACCGGAGTACTTCTTTCCCGGCGGCGACGACGAGCACGGCACCGCGCTGGACCGGGTGGGCGCCTTCCAGATGGGGTTCGGCGCCGGGACGGATGCCTGCGCCCGCATCGACATGCAGGAGATCACCGAGCGACGCGGGGATCTGCCGCCGGCGCTCTTCAGTTCGGAGACCATGCAGAGCGACACCACCGTCGACGAAGGCGTCTTGTCGACGCTGATGGAGGAGCTGGGGCAGATCTTCCAGCCCACCAACCCGCCCAAGCTCTCCACCAACCCGGGCGACTGCCCCGGCGCCCGGCCGAACACCTCGGCCAGCTACTGCACCGGCCCGAACACCGTCGCCGTCGACCTGACCGAGTTGCAGCAGCTGGCCCAACCCTCCGACCAGGCGTCATCGAAGCCGCCCCAGGGCGACAACACCGCGATCTC
>NZ_JBYCLB010000675.1:0-2743 GCF_057473705.1 Mycobacterium sp. TH-M15
TCACGAATTCCACGGCGACTGGAACTACACGCTCACCGCCGACCACACCGCGACACGCCCACCAGAACCCGATTAATTACTGCGCGAGCCCTAACCACGGTGGTCACCGCGGCCAGCGACTGCGCCGCCGAAAACAATTCCCGGCTCACCCCGTGCTGATCGGCGGCGGCCATATACGTCGCACCGAGTGCCTGTAGCGCCGCGGCGAACTCCACCGAATCGGCGTCAGCGCCCATCGGCGCCGCTCCCAACAGCGCCGGCGCCCCCGCGGAAGCTCCAACCCCGATCTGAGCCGCCAGTCCCCGACTCGCAGCCCGCCGAAGCGCCCACCACCGCCGGTTCCATCGAGAACGACGTCATCCGAAACCTCCAAGAACCTTGGGACAACTGCCGGACGCCCAGGCGGTACCAAAGTGGCCGAGCGCCTCAATCAGCGGAGAGCGGGCAACGTGGGTCGACAGAGCGGCGTTGCGACACCGCCACGACTGAGTCTCCATTGACGCGTCGCTCATCACTTCTGTAACAATAGCAACTATTGTCGCACCAGTTACTCACCCGGAGCCAGAGAAAGGCGTGACATGTCGGCGCTGCGTCGAATCGTCTCGGCATCTATGGTGCCGACCATCGCTCTCGGCATGGTCCTTGCCACCGCTCCGTCGGCGGCCGCGCTGACCTGCAATGCGCCCGAGGCGAATGTCGACCCGCCACCCGGGTCGCCGTCCACCGGGGCTGGTCAGCTGCCGATCGGTCGCCGGCCGCGGGGCACGGTCGATAGTGCTCCGCTGCCGAAGCTGGGGCCGCTGATCTCCGCCCTGATCCAGGCCAGCCAGCCGGCGCAGCAGCAGGCGGCCGTGGTCCCGAACAACCCGGGCTCGGCCCAGGCCCCACCGAGCGCCGCCCAACCGGCGCAGCCGGCGCAGCCGGAGTCGCGAGCGGCCGATCCTGCCGAGTCCCTCGCCGGGGCGCAGACGTCGCTGGCCGAGTGGGTGACCGGTCCGAACAGCCCGAACAAGACCCTGCAGCGGTTCGCCGTCTCCGGGACCGACCTCGGAATCATCTGGGACAATGGCGATCCCGGAAACCGCCAGGCCCTGATGGCGTTCGGGGACACGTTCGGCTACTGCCGTGTTCAGGGTCAGCAGTGGCGGCACAACGTGCTGTTCCGCAGCCAGGACCAGAACCTGGCCGACGGGATTGTGGTGGGGCCGGGCGTGGTCGGCAACAGATACTCCGGATCGCCACTGCGGCAACCGAACTTCTCCAAGCAGATCCTGCCCGACTGGAGGGTGGCGCCGGTTCAGGATAGTGTGATCCCGACGGCCGGCGTCTCGGTCGGCGGAAACCAGTACCTGAACTTCATGTCGGTCAAGAAGTGGATCGGTGACGGCAACTGGTCGACGAACTATTCGGCGATCGCGGTCTCCAACGACAACGGTGAGAACTGGAGTCTCTACCCGGGCACCGTCCGCTCGTCGTCGCCGGAGAACGTCCCGCGGGCGCGCTACGTCCCGGGCAACGAGAACTTCCAGCAGGGTGCGTTCGTCCGGGGCAGCGACGGCTACCTCTACTCCTTCGGCACCCCGGCCGGCCGCGGCGGCTCGGCGTACCTGTCGAGGGTTCCGCAACGGTTCATCCCGGACGTGACCAAATACCAGTACTGGAACGACTCGGGGGCCTGGGTTCCCAACGACCCGGGTGCGGCGAGCCCGGTGATCCCGGGCCCGGTGGGCGAGATGTCGGTGCAGTACAACTCCTACCTCGGGCAGTTCCTGGCGCTGTACGGCAACGGCGGCGACAACGTGGTGGCCAGGACGGCCCCGGCGCCGCAGGGCCCGTGGAGCGCCGAACGGGTCCTCGTCTCGCACGGGCAGATTCCCGGTGGCATCTACGCGCCGTACATCCACCCATGGTCTGCGGGGAGGGACCTCTACTTCACCCTGTCGCTGTGGAACGCCTACGACGTGATGCTGATGCACACCGTGCTGGGCTGACTGTCACACCTTCTCAGCGTAGGCCGACCACTCCAGGTCGCTGGCGGTCAGATCGCGCCCGGTCGGCTTGACGTAGCGGTCGACCAGCTGCTCCGGCCCGGCCTGCTCGATCAGCCGCCAGCCGTACTCGACGAGGAACCCCTCGACCTGGTCCGGCTGCAGGCCGAAGTGCCACAGCTTGTTCCGTTCCCGGACCCGCCGGTAGAGCTTCGGCGAGCCGTAGTCGTTGGCCCCGTCGATGAAGTCGCGCCGGACGTAGGTGAACACCAGCCTGCTGCCCGACGCCGATGCCCGCAGCCCCTCCAGGGTCTTGCGGACCGTGGTCTCGGTCAGGTACTGGGTCACCCCCTCGCAGATGAAGAAGCTGCGAAAGTCGGTCTGGTACCCGTGCTCGGCCAGCGCGGTGAGCAGGTCGTCACGCTCGAAGTCCAACGCCACCAACCGGACCGACAGCGGCAGGCTGCCCAGCACCCGGCGCACCGTCTTGGCCTTGCGGGCGATGTTGACCGGCAGGTCCACCTCGAAGGTCGGGATGCGCTTGCGCCGGGTCAGCCGGTAGGCGAGCGTGTCCAGCCCGGCGCCCAGGATGACGACGGCGTCGACGTCGCCGAGCGCGTCGTCGAGCTTGTCGGCGATGAAGCGCTTGCGGCAGGTCAGGTTGGTCCACAGCCCCGCCCCGGCTCGCTGCATCGCGGCGATGAACAGCCGCCGCAGTTGTCGCTGGCGCAGCGCCGCCACCAGCCAGCGCAGCC
>NZ_JBYCLB010000676.1:0-16247 GCF_057473705.1 Mycobacterium sp. TH-M15
AACACGCATTGAGCATGCCCTGGAGTTGAGTCGCCGCCCAGCGACAACCCGGCAATAGCGCTGCTCACTGCGGAGTAACCGACGGATGGGAGAGACGCTCCGTGATCACCGAGAACACCCAGATGCTGATCCGGGTCGTCGTCGGCCTGTCGATGACCGCGATCGTAGGACTCTTCGCCGCCAGGCGGGTCTGGTGGCTGTACCGGATGATCATGGCCGGCCAGCCTGCCAGCGGTCGCACCAAAGACCTGGTCACCCGGATCACCACCCAGATCAAAGAGGTGTTCGGCCAGACCCGGCTGTTGAAATGGACGATCCCGGGGCTGGCGCACTTCTTCACCATGTGGGCGTTCTTCGTCCTGCTCACCGTCTACATCGAGGCATACGGGCTGCTGTTCAGGAACAACTTCGCCATCCCGGTCATCAGTCACTGGAACGCGCTCGGCTTCCTGCAGGACTTCTTCATCACCGCGGTCTCCATCGCGATCGTGGTGTTCATGATCATCCGGACCAAGCTCAATCCCCGCGAGATCGGCCGGTCGTCACGGTTTTACGGATCGCACAACGGCGGGGCGTGGCTGATCCTGATCATGATCGGGTTCGTGGTGCTGACGTTCCTGCCGCTGCGCGGCGCGGCCGTCAACAACGGCACCCTGCCCTACGGCAACGGGGCGTTCCTGTCCCAGTTGATGGGCAAGGCGATGTCGGGGTTGAGCCGCACCGCCAACGAATGGATCGAGACCGGTTCGCTGCTGGCCCACATCGGTGTGATGCTGGCCTTCCTGATCATCGTGTTGCACTCCAAGCACCTGCACATCTTCCTGGCGCCGATCAGCGTCACGTTCAAGCGGCTGCCCAACGCGCTGGGTCCGCTGCTGCCGATGGAATTCGACGGCAAGCCAATCGATTTCGAGAACCCGCCGGAGGATGCGGTGTTCGGGCGCGGCAAGATCGAGGACTTCACCTGGAAGGGCATGCTCGACTTCGCCACCTGCACCGAGTGCGGCCGCTGCCAGTCGCAGTGCCCGGCCTGGAACACCGGCAAGCCGCTATCACCGAAACTGCTGATCATGGATCTGCGCGACCACTGGATGGCCAAGGCGCCCTATCTGCTGGGCCAGCAGGAGGCGCCGACCGGCGAGGTCGACCTGAGCAACGCGCCGCACGCGCCGGGACACCATGTGCCCGAGCAGGGCTTCCCGCGGGTCGGCGGCCACGGTCCCGAGCAGGCGGCCCGGCCGCTGGTCGGCACGGCAGAGCAGGGCGGGGTGATCGACCCCGACGTGCTGTGGTCGTGCACCAACTGCGGCGCCTGCGTGGAGCAGTGCCCGGTGGACATCGAGCACGTCGACCACATCCTGGATATGCGCCGCTACCAGGTGCTGGTTGAGTCGGAGTTCCCGTCCGAGCTGAGCGGGCTGTTCAAGAACCTGGAGACCAAGGGCAACCCGTGGGGCGAGAGCGCCAAGGGGCGGACCAGCTGGATCGACGAAGTCGACTTCGACGTTCCGGTCTACGGCCAGGACGTGAAGAGCTTCGCCGGGTTCGAGTACCTGTTCTGGGTCGGTTGCGCCGGCGCCTTCGAGGACCGCGCCAAGAAGACCACCAAGGCCGTCGCCGAACTGCTGGCCATCGCCGGAGTGAAGTTCCTGGTGCTGGGCACCGGCGAGACCTGCACCGGCGACCCGGCCCGACGGTCCGGCAACGAATTCCTGTTCCAGCAGCTGGCCTCGCAGAACGTCGAGACGCTGGACGAGCTGTTCGACGGCATGGAGAAGATCGACCGGAAGATCATCGCCCCCTGCCCGCACTGCTTCAACACGATCAGTCGGGAGTACCCGCAGCTGGGCAGCGAATACACCGTGCTGCACCACAGTCAGGTGCTCAACCGGCTGGTCCGGGACAAGAAGCTGGTGCCGGTGACGCGGGTGTCCCAAGACATCACCTACCACGACCCGTGCTTCCTGGGCCGGCACAACAAGATCTACGAGCCGCCGCGCGAGATGGTCGCCGCGGCCGGCGCGAACCTGGTCGAGATGCCGCGCAGCCGTGACCGGTCGTTCTGCTGCGGAGCCGGCGGCGCCCGGATGTGGATGGAAGAACACATCGGCAAGCGGGTCAACCACGAACGCGTCGATGAGGCGCTGGCCACCGGGGCCACCACCATCGCCACCGCGTGCCCGTTCTGCCGGGTGATGATCACCGACGGCGTCGACGACCGGCAGGAGGCCGCCGGGCGTACCGGCGTCGCGGTGCGCGACATCGCCCAGCTGCTGCTGCAGTCGGTGGACCGCAGCTCGGTGACGCTGCCGGCCAAGGGCACCGCAGCCGAGCAGGCCGCCGCCGCGGCACCGGTGGCACCGGTGGCACCGGCCAAACCATCGGCTCCGGTGGCCACCGCACCCACGGTCGCCGTGGCCGCACCGGCCCCCGCGCGCGAGGAAGCAAAGCCGGTCACCGGCCTGGGCATGGCCGCCGGCGCCAAGCGGCCCGGGGCGAAGAAGCCGGCCGCGCAGGCGTCGGCACCGGCCGCGCCCGCAGCCCCGCCCGCTGCCCCCGCCAAGGGGTTGGGCATCGCGGCCGGCGCCAAGCGTCCCGGCGCCAAGAAACCCGCCGCCGCCCAGCCGGCGGCTCCGGCGGAACCGCCGGCCACCGCGGCCGAACCGGCTGGCGCCGAGGAGGCCAGACCGGCGCCGCAGCCGCCGGCCAAGGGCTTGGGTATCGCCAAGGGAGCACGCCCGCCCGGCAAACACTGAACGGTGTCGGAGCGGTCACGGTCTCGGGCTCAGCAAAATTCTGCTGGACACGTCTGGCACCATTGTTGAGGTGACCGCCCATCAGCTGCCCTGGCACGCCACCGGCGTCCAGCAGCGGCAACGCACGTTCGCGCAGTCCACCAAGCTGCAGGACGTCTGCTATGAGATCCGCGGCCCGGTGCACGCCCACGCGGCCCGGATGGAGGCCGAGGGGCACCGCATCCTCAAGCTGAACATCGGCAACCCGGCGCCGTTCGGCTTCGAGGCGCCGGACGTGATCATGCGGGACATGATCCAGGCGCTGCCGTATGCGCAGGGCTACTCCGACTCACAGGGCATCTTGTCGGCGCGCCGGGCGGTGGTCACCCGCTACGAGCTGGTCGAGGGTTTCCCTCGGTTCGACGTCGACGACGTCTACCTGGGCAACGGGGTCTCCGAGCTGATCACCCTGGTGCTGCAGGCGCTGCTGGACAACGGCGACCAGGTGCTGATCCCGGCGCCGGACTATCCGCTCTGGACGGCGTCGACCTCGCTGGCCGGGGGTACGCCGGTGCACTATCTCTGCGACGAGACCCAGGACTGGCAGCCCGACATCGCCGATCTGGAGGCGAAGATCACCGAGCGCACCAAGGCGCTGGTGGTTATCAACCCGAACAACCCCACCGGCGCCGTCTACGGCCGGGAGGTGCTCACCCAGATCGCCGAGCTGGCCCGCAAGCATCAGCTGCTGCTGCTGGCCGACGAGATCTACGACAAGATCCTCTACGACGACGCAGAGCACACCAACCTGGCGTCGGTCGCCCCGGACCTGCTCTGCCTGACCTTCAACGGGCTCTCCAAGGCGTACCGGGTGGCCGGATACCGGGCCGGCTGGCTGGCGATCACCGGCCCCAAGGAGCACGCGAGCAGCTTCCTGGAGGGCATCAACCTGATGGCCAGCATGCGGCTCTGCCCGAACGTGCCGGCCCAGCACGCCATCCAGGTCGCCCTGGGCGGCCACCAGAGCATCGACGACCTGGTGCTACCCGGCGGTCGGCTGCTCGAGCAGCGCGACGTCGCCTGGACCAAGCTCAACGAGATCCCCGGGGTGTCCTGCGTCAAGCCGGAGGGCGCGCTGTACGCGTTCCCGCGGCTCGACCCGGAGGTCTACCCGATCGAGGACGACGAGCAGCTGGTGCTCGAGCTGTTGCTGCAGGAGAAGATCCTGGTCACCCAGGGCACCGGCTTCAACTGGCCGGCCCCGGATCACCTGCGGATCGTGACGCTGCCGTGGGCGCGCGATCTGGCCCACGCGATCGAGCGGCTGGGCAACTTCCTGGTCAGCTACCGGGCCTAGCTCCGCCCCCCGCCGGCTCGCCGCCTCACTGCCCGGTCGGCACCCAGTTGCCGTGGAAACCGGTCGGAACGCGGTGCGGCAGTTGGATGCTCGCGATGTCGTCGAGGCTCTGCGCGTCCAGGATGGCCAGCCGGCTGCGGTCGGTCGTCTGGTCGTAGACGAAGCCCATCAGCACGCCGTCGTCCTCGGCGGCATCCGGCGCCGACGGCTCGAAGACGAACTCGCCCAGCCCGTTTCCGGCGCCGAACGAGCGGGTCGCGGTCGTTCCCTGGGCCAGGTCGTGCTTGAGCAACGTCGAATCCGACGACACGTCGCGGACCCCGACCGAGTAGCCGAACCGGTGCGGCTTGCCGAGCAGGCGTTCGTCGACCCGGGGGAACTCCTGGCTGCGGTCGTCGAACCGGGACTCTCGGACCTTGCCGCCGGCCAGGTCGACGGTCCAGCGGTCCAGCGTCGGCGGACCCTCGGCCGGACCGTGCAGGTCGGTGTCGAACATCTTGGGGTGGCGCACCACGTCGAGCACCACGGTGTCGCCGTCGTCGTAGGCGTTCATCGGGTGGAAGACGTAGCACGGCTCCACGTCGAACCACCGCACGTCCGAGTTGCCGCCGTCGCGGGGCATCACCCCGACCCGCGCCGGGTACTTCGGGTTCCACCGGTAGGGCATGCGGCGAGCGCGGCCCTTCGGTGTTGCCAGCCGAGCGGTGATCGGGTCGGGGATCCGCACCCGTCCGATCAGCGCGGACACGATCAGCCGCGCCGGAAGGCGTAGCCCCCGCGGTACGTATGCCTCGGCGATCTGGCGGGCGTCGAACGTCACCGGCAGGTCGTAGAAAATCACGTGCTTCTCGGTGAGCGAGAAGTCGTGCATCATCGGCGATCCGGTGACCTCGACGTCCACCGTGCGCCGGGCCCGCCCGTCGGTGCCGATCACCGAGTACTGCACCGTGTTGCCGCGGTTGAACGCGTACGAGACCGCGTGCAGCTCGCCGGTGTCCGGATCGCGCTTGGGGTGCGCGGTGTAGCCGCCGGGCAGGGTGCCGTCGAAGTCGCAGACGCCGACGGTGTCGAGTTCCTCGGTCAGCTCGTAGCAGGCGATGCCGGCCTCGATCAAGGCGAGGGTGCGCCCGGCGTGTCCGATCACGTTGGTGTTGGCGCCGGTTCCCACCGGCCCCACGTGGCGGTCGCACGGAGGTTGTTCGCCGAGCGCTTTCGCGGTCTGCGGACCGCGGACGTAGCGGTTGCGGTACCACTCGGCCTTGCCGCCGCGGATCCGCACCCCGTGTACCATGCCGTCGCCGGAGAACCAGTGGTAGACGGCCGGGTCGATCTCGCCGACCGGGTTGGGGCCGTTACGCAGGTAGCGCCCGTCGAGGTGGTCGGGGATGGTTCCGGTCACGGCCAGGTCGGTGAGGGTGTATTCCCGCTGGATCGGGGCGAAGCCGCCCTCTAGGTATGGATTGGTCATCGGAGCGCCTCCCGTTCATAACGGTGTTATGCAGTCATATATAACATCGTTATGGCAGGATGGCAAGGGTGGGTTTGAGTCCGCGGGAGCGCCTGGTCGAAGCGGGAACCCGGCTGCTGGAACGCGACGGCCCGGAGGGGCTGCAGGCCCGCAAGGTGGCCGCCGAGATCGGCGCCTCGACGATGGCCGTCTACACCCACTTCGGCGGGATGACCGGCCTGGTCGAGGCGATCGTGGAGGCGGCGTTCCAACGGTTCGGCGCCGCACTCGCCTCGGCTCCGACGACCGACGACCCGGTGGCCGACTTCTTCGTGATGGGGTACGCCTACCGGGGGTTCGCGCTGGAGAGCCCGCAGCGGTACCGGCTGATGTTCGGTCTGGCCTCGCCGCAACTGGTCAGCCCGCCGAGCACCGAGCCGCCGGTGGAGTCGGCGACGTTCGGCCAACTGGTGACCGTGGTGCAGCGGATCGTCGCCACCGGCCGGATCCGCGCCGACGATGTGGTGGAGCTGGCCTACCGCATCTGGAGCATGATCCACGGAGTGGTGCTGCTGGAGATCGTCGGCGCATTCGGACCGGACGGCCACGCGCTCACCCACATCCTCGGCCCGATGACCGTCGACATGTTCGTCGGCATGGGCGACGCCCGGAAAGACACCGAAAAGTCGATGCAGCGTGCGGTGGAGGCGATCCTCTGCCAGCACAGCGGTTGAAGGCTAAAATGCATGCCTGACTCAGGTCACCTGACGTGCGCCCGACGAGATTGTCGAGCGGGTGCGCCAGGTGGCGTCGCGATGTAGCTGGAGCGTCAACGAATATCTCACCCGATTGGCGCAAGCCGGGACGGACCCTGCCCTCGCCGGAGACGATGCCGACCGGCTTCGTGAGCGCCTGGCGCTGGCCGAAGGAGGCGATCGGCGCGGCCGGCCGGACGGCGACGCGGTGGCCCGCGCGCGGAAGTCGGCCGGTCAGGGCACGCCGTTGTCGCGGCTGGTCGTAGGCGATAGAGGGTGAGCGTCGGCATCTTTGCCGACTCTTCCGCACTGGTCAAGCTCTACGCCGACGAGCAAGACTCCGCCGACGTCAGGGGGCTGTCGCACCTGGTGGTCAGCCAGATGGCCCGAGTCGAGATGCCGGCGGCCCGGTGGCGGAAGCATCGGATGGGTGAGCTCGCGGCGACCCATGCCGCGGTCCTCGTTGCCGACTTCGAAGCCGACTACTTCGGCGACATCGGCCATCCGCCGCGGTTCTCGGTCATCGCGGTCACCGCCGCCGTCGCCGATGCTGCCGCGCGCCTCGTCGGCGTGCACTGCCTGCGGGCCTACGACGCGATGCAGTTGGCGAGTGCCTTGGCCGCAGCCGACGCGGTACCGGAGGGCATCGACTTCCTCGCCTACGACGACGCGCTCACCGCCGCCGCAGCAGCCGAAGGGTTGACGGCGCCCGCGCTGCGCCGCTGATCTCGCGCAACCGCCGCAACCGCCGCAACCGCCGCTACCGCCTCTCCAGCAGCTCCTGCAGATACCCGCCGTAGCCGGACTTGAGCAGGGTCTCGGCGCGGCGGGCCAGCTGCTCGTCGTCGATGAAGCCCATCCGCCAGGCCACCTCCTCGGGGATGCTGATCTTCAGGCCCTGCCGGCGTTCGACCGTGCGGACGTAGTCGCTGGCGTCCAGCAGCGAATCGAACGTGCCGGTGTCCAGCCACGCGGTGCCGCGGGCCAGCACCTCGACGGCCAGCCGGCCCTGGTCGAGGTAGGCCTGGTTGATCTCGGTGATCTCGTACTCGCCGCGCGCCGACGGCCGCAGCCCGCGGGCGATCTCGACCACGTCGTTGTCGTAGAAGTACAGCCCGGGGATGGCGTACTGCGATTTGGGCGCGGCCGGTTTCTCCACCACCGCGACCGGCTTGCCGTCGCCGTCGAACTCCACCACCCCGTACGCCGACGGATTCGCCACCCAGTAGGCGAATACCGATGCGCCGCTAACCGATTGGAAGCGCCCCAGGCTGGTGCCCAGACCGGGGCCGTGGAAGATGTTGTCGCCCAGCACCAGCGCCACCGAATCGGTGCCGATGTGGTCGGCGCCGATCACGAACGCCCGGGCCAGGCCGTCGGGCTGGTCCTGGATCGCGTAGCTGATGTCGACTCCGAAATCGGCCCCGTCGCCGAGCAGCCGACGGAACCCGGGCGCGTCGTCGGCGGTGGTGATCACCTGGATGGCCCGGATACCGGCCATCATCAGGGTGGACAGCGGGTAGTAGATCAGCGGCTTGTCGTAGACCGGCAGCAGCTGTTTGCTGACCCCCATGGTGATCGGGTACAGGCGGGTGCCCGAACCGCCGGCCAGGATGATGCCGCGCATTTGGTGAAGCCTAACGGGTCAGTCGACGCGATCGGTCTCGGTGAGGTCGGTGGCGGCCAAGGCGGAAGCCAGGTCGGCGTGGTGGAAGACCGAGGTGACGTGGTCGTCGACCACCCGGAACGCGGCGGCGGTCGGGCCGTCGGCGCCGGCGTCGGCGTCGGCGTCGGCGTCGGCGGAGGTCAGCTCGACCACCACCACCCCGCCGTGCACGTAGATCCGGCCCACCCCGGCGTTGACGTTCGCCCCGGCCGCCCACCGGCGCAGCTCGGCCACCCCCTGGCCGGCGCCGTGGGCGTCGCCGACCTCGATGTCGTCGCTGGAGAGCGTCACCAGGGTGTCCAGGTCGGGTGTGGTCAGCGCGTCGTGCCAGGCCAGGACGGTGGCGATCTCCGATGTGGTCATGGTCTGCAAACTACCCTGTCCGCGCCGGTCAGAACGCGGTCTGGTCCAGCCAGTGCTGCCAGACGGCGGCGTCGCCGAAGACCGCGACATCGGTGTCGGCGACCGGGACGCGGCGCATGATCGCCAGCAGCAGGTCGACGGCGCCGCCGCGCAGCGCGACGGCCCCCTTGCCGTGCTCGTGCGACCAACTGAGGCCGTCCCGGTCGGCTCGCACCGTCCACTCCCCGACCGCACCCAGGTCCGGGTCGGTGGCGTGCAGGTGGATCGCCGCACCGTCGTCCAGCGGCGACCCGGTGCCCTCCGCCCGGATCCGCGGGACGACCAGGTCCAGCCACTCGCTGATCGTGTCGGCGGCCAGCTCGGGGGCGACCCGGAAGTCGCTGCCCACCGCCAGCGCCGCGTCCGCCCGATGCACCACCACCTCGGCCAGCCTGCGCCGGACCCACCAGCTCGCCGGCCGTGTCCCGATGAAGGTCCAGACCGGGGTGTCCGGACCGCCCTGCGTGACGGCGTCGAGCACCCGCTGTGCTCCGTCGTGCAACCAACCGATCGCCGCGTCGGGGTCGTCGGGGGGCTTACCGCCCTCGACGGTGCGCGGGTCCAGCGGGTGGTCGGCCCGGTCGGCGACGATCTGGGCGGACCATCGGTGCCCGCGCCCGACGTGCCGGAACAGTTGGTTGAGGTTCCATTCCGGACAGGTCGGGACCGGGGCGGCCGGGTCGCCGGACCGAATCAGGTCGCCGAATGCGCGATTCTCGTCGAGCAGGGCGGTCGCATAGTCCACCCACCCAGGCTAATTGATCAGCTGCCCGGGTATTCGTCGGTTCGCAACCCCAGGCCCGCGGTGTCCGCTGCCGCCGTGCCCGCTGCCGAAGCCGGGAAGGCCGGGGAACAACCCGCTCTCATGCCCGGCGCCGCGGCCCGGGAACCCCGGGAAGCTGGGTGAGCCGCCGCGGTCTCCTCCGGAGCCGGGGAAGCCGGGGAAGAGCGGCGGCCGGTCGCCGCCGTCGTTGCCCGGCAGACTCGGCGGCGCCTCCGGCGGCTGCTGGCTCGGCGGGTGGAAGATCGGTGGCCACTTCGGCCGCTCGGGATTGTTGGGCGCTGCCGGCGGCTTCTCCGTCAGCCTCGGCGCCTCAGGCGCCGGCAGCTCAACCGGCGGGGCCACCGGTATCGGGACCGGGATCGGGACCGGCGCGGCCGGGGCCGCGGGCACCGGAGCCGGGGCCGCGGGCACCGGAGCCGGGGCGGCTGGCGGTGCAACAACCGGAGCCGGGGCGGCCGGTGGCGGGGCCGGTAGCTGGACGGGCGGCTCGGACCGGTGCGGCGCAGCGGGCGGTGCCACCGGCGGCTTGGCGGGCGGTACCTTCGGCGCCTGGACCGGATGGGCTGGCACGATGATGTTCGGGGCGGGTGGCGGCTGGGTGGCCGCCGTGGGCCGGATGCCGATCGCCAGCGCGACCACCAGCGACGCCACCCCGGCGACGAAGAACACCGCCATCGCGGTTCCGGCCAGCAGGAACGGCCTGCGTGCCGGAGCCGGCTCCGGGAACTCGGCCGGCTCGGCGATACCGGCGACCAGCCGCCGATCGTCTTGGTCACCGGCATCCTCATCGAGTTCGAGGACGGACAGGTAGTCGTCCGATTCGTCGTCGACCGCGCTGTAGGCCAGTGCCTGCTCGCCCACGCCGACGGTGACGTCCGGGTCCGCGCCCGACACGAAGGGGTACCCGAGCTCGACCAGACCCGGGTCGACCACGCCGGTCCCGGGATCCCGAGCCCACGCCAGCGCAGCTGTCGAGGAGTCGAAGAGCGGGGCGTGCGCACTGGCCAGCGCCGCCCCCCGGGCCAGCGCCATCTCAGGTTCCTCGGGCACGCTGATCGGAAGTGGGCTGGCCTCCTCCAGCTCCGCCTTGACCATCCCCACGTTCACCCCCGAGCCGACCAGGAACAGCCCGTCCGGTGCGGACGCCAGTCCACCCGCCCGGGCGGTGATCGAGCCCAGTTCGGCGATCGCCGCGTCGTCGTCGACCGGCAACTCCGTGCGCTGCACCTCGGTGATGGACCCGTCGTCGGAGTCGACCACCGCCAACGTCGCGCTGTCGGGTTCGACGAGCAGCAGCGCCGTGTTCTGGTAGCCCAGCGCACCGCCGACCGTCTGGGTCAGGGCCGCCGCAGACAGAAATACCGACACCAACGTGACGTTGTCGACCTTCTGCGCGGCCAGCGCCTGGTGAAGCCGACGGCCCTGCGCCTGGTCATCGACCGCCACCCCGGTCGAGGTGAGCCGATACCCGGCCTCCGCCGCGCCCTCGCGGGTGCCCAGCACGGCCGACACCACCCGGTCGGGCACGCTCTCCCCGTCGTCGACAGCGACGTCGAAATCATCCTGCTCGACCGTGACGCCGTCGGCGTTCTCACCCTCTACCAGCAGCATCCGCACCGACGCGGGTGTCATAGACACCCCGAGAACGATGTCCACCGCACCTCCTCGTCGCACTGAAGGCGGAAAAGGGCGTTAGCTAATCTTAGCTCTTTGTCGGTCAAAACCCTATCCGCGCGTGAACGCCCGGGATCGGGAGCGGAATCTTAATCCCGGGGCCGCCGGGGCCCCAACCGCCGTCAGCGCCACCCCAACCGCCCGGGCCCGGGCCCCAGCCGCCGGGGCCGTGGCCCCAGCCGCCGGCACCGTGACCCCAGCCGGCATCGCCCGGCGGGCCGCCCGGCAGGCCGGGTATCGGCAGCTGCGGGAGGAGCGGCGGGATGATCGGCGCGGGTGGAGGCGGAGGCAGCGCCGGCGGCGGGGGTGGTGCGGGCGCCGGGGGTGGTGGTGCGGGCGGGGGTGGTGCGGGCGCCGGGGGTGGTGGTGCGGCCGGGGGTGGTGATGCGGCCGGGGGTGGTGATGCGGCCGGGGCGGCCGTGGGCGGCGGAGCGGCCTGCGGCACCGGAGCCGGGGGTGGCTTGGGGGCGGGTGGCTTGGCGGCCGGAAGGTGATGCACGTTGGTGACGATGTTTCCGGCCACGGTGGGCTTGGCTTCGTCCTTCGGGCGGATGCTCACCGCCAGCGCGATCGACAGTGCCGCCACCCCGACGACGAACAGCGCCGCCAGCGCGCTGCCGGTCACCAGGAACGGTTTGCGGCCGTCCTGGTCCGCAGCCGGGCCGAAGTCGAGGTGTCGGGAGTCGACCGGCTGCGGATCGGCGTCGACGGCCGGGCCCGGTGCCAGGGCCGGCAGATACTCGCTCTCCGGGCCGTCCGGCGCGGCGCTGTAGGCCAGCGCGTCGTGGTCTTCGGTGGCGTTGTAGTCCGCCGCAGCGGCCGGCACGTAGGCGTAGGCCGGGCCGATCAGGGCCGAGTCGAGTGACCCGGTCCCCGGGTCCTGGGCCCAAGCCAGCGCCTGAGTCGAGCAGGAGAACAGCGGGGCGTGCGCACTGGCCAGCGCCGCCCCCCTGGCCAGTGCCATCTCCGGTTCCTCGGGGACGCTGACCGGAAGCGGACTGACCCGGTCCAGTTCCGGCTTGATCATGGCGACGTCGACGCCCGAGCCGACCACGAACAGCCCGTCCGGGTGCGACGCCAGTCGGTCGGCACCGGTGACCATCTCGATCAGGTCGGCCACCGCGTGGTCGTCGTCGGCAGGCAGGTCGTGCCGGTGCACCTCGGTGATCGCCCCGTCGGCGGAGTTGACCACCGCCAGGGTGGCGGTCTCCGGCTCGATGAACAGCAACGCGGTCCGGTTCTGCCGGGTGTGGCTGCCGACCTGCTGCGTCAGCGCCGCCGCGGCCAGGAACGCCGAGATCAACATCACCTTCTCGACCTTGTGGGCGGCGAGCGCGTCGCGCAGCCTGGCCGCCTGGTCCTGATCGGTCCAGGTCACCCCGGTCGAGCTGAGCCGATAGCCGCCCGCACTGGCGCCCTCGCGGGTCCCCAGGATCGCCCCGACCACCCGGTCCGGTGCACCGCCGCCGGCCCCGTTCACCGGGATGTCGTCGTGGTCCACGATGGCCCCGTCGGCGTCCTCACCGTGGACCAGCACCATCCGGACCGCCGAGGGCGCCATCGAGACGCCGAGAACGATATCCACACGACTCCCACGACTACCTGCCGGTCGTCGCGGCCCCCTGCCGCGACGCCAACCAGACAGGCTAGCCGGATTTGATGAAGTTCTGATATGAGCGGGACGGCGTCGGGCCCCGCTGGTCCTGGTACTTCGAGCCCGCCCGCGCGCTGCCGTACGGGTGCTCGGCCGGGCTGGTCAGCCGCAGCAGGCAGAGCTGACCGATCTTCATCCCCGGCCACAGGGTGATCGGCAGGTTGGCCACGTTGGACAGCTCCAAGGTGATGTGCCCGGAGAACCCCGGGTCGATGAAGCCGGCCGTCGAATGCGTCAGCAGACCCAGCCGCCCCAGGCTCGACTTACCCTCCAGCCGGCCGGCCAGATCGTCGGGCAGGGTGCAGCGCTCCAGGGTGGAGCCCAGCACGAACTCGCCGGGGTGCAGCACGAACGGCTCACCGTCGAGCGGCTCCACCAGACTGGTCAGCTCGTCTTGCTGCCGCGCGGGGTCGATGTGGGTGTAGCGGGTGTTGTTGAACACCCGGAACAGCCGGTCGAGGCGGACGTCGATGCTGGACGGCTGGATCAGCGTCTCGTCGAACGGGTCGATGCTCAGCCGGCCGGTATCGATCGCCGCCCGCAGGTCGCGATCGGAGAGCAGCACCCGACGAGCGTATCGGTTGACCGGCGGGTGTTAGCCTTCGATGGCATCGCCGATGTAGTTCAATGGCAGAACATCAGCTTCCCAAGCTGAATACGCGGGTTCGATTCCCGTCATCGGCTCCACGCCTGACCAGGGCATATGCCCCGAGCGACCCGCCCGGCCAAGTCGACGGTCCCTTAGCGGTCCCTTGCACGAACGCAGCTGGTAGCTTCCCAGCGTGGATTCGACCAGCCCGTCTGAGACCGGCGACAGCACGGAGGTGCCCAGCGACAACGACGCTGTCGAGGTTGCCGGTGAGGTACGCGAAGTCACAACTGATGGATGGCCGGCGGGCTACGTCTACGGTGCCACTCGTTACGCCGACGTCATCCTCAAGGAGTCATTCGGCGATCGGTTCGCCGACCTCGTCACCGCGCTCGATCAGTTTCGTCCGACCCTTCTGGAGCTTCGGACTGGTGGCGGTGGCCGCACCGTCTTCGTGAAGCGCTTCGATGACTCGTTGGCGGCCATGAAGCATGACGGTCAGAGGATTTGGGGGAAGCAGAACGTCACCATCGTGAAGAACGTCCAGCTGGACGGGACCACTATGCGATCCAGCCGGACCCACAGCCACGAGATCGACATGTTCGGCAAGGGCACGCTCGCAGAACCACTGCCCGGCATCGCAGTCGAGATGGAATGGAATAACAAGGACCCGTTCTACGACCGAGACCTCATCAATTTCCAAGCGTTACACCGTGAAGGCGCTATCGCCATCGGCGTGATCGTGACCCGTGGACCCGAGCTACAGGCGCTCATTGGCGCGACGATCCAGAGTAAGGACGGCGGCAACAAATACGGCGTTTCGTCGACCCATTGGGACAAGCTGATCCCGAAGGTCAACCTCGGCGGTGGCGGCGAGTGCCCCATGATCCTCATTGGGATCGAGCCTCCACGGATCATGGACATCGACCTCGCCTATCAAGTCAGGAAGCACCTCGATGATGCTGCAGACTTCAAGGCCGACTGGCGGAACCGAGGCTTTGACAGCTGGGCGGACGCGAAGGTCGTGCACGACGAGATGAAGGCAAAGGCACGGGCGCTTATGCCGCCGCTAGCTGAAGTCAAGATCAAAGACGAGTCCGACTGAGTGGAACACGCCTCTAAGCAACCTGCGTCCAACAAAGTATGGACCCGCTGCCGTACGATCATCATGAAAGATCTACTCTGTTCGATGAAGATCTACTTTGTTCACTTTCGGGAGGCAGCGTGACAATCACTGACTCTCTTGGCGAGGTATCGGGACTACGTGCCGCACCGCTGAGGGACGCGGCCGAGCCGCCGCCGCTTCCTGTCACGCAAGGTGGGTGGAAGACGGTTCTAGCAGACCCGCCTTGGCGATTCACCAACAGAACCGGAAAGGTCGCGCCAGAGCACCGGCGACTTGACCGCTACTCAACCCTTGACCTGGATGCAATCTGCGACATCCCGGTCTCAAGGGCGGTTGCGCGTGACTCCCACCTGTACTTATGGGTTCCGAACGCGCTTCTCCCCGACGGACTCCGAGTGATGGAGGCATGGGGCTACCGCTACGTGTCAAACGTGATCTGGGCGAAGCGGCGGAAGGATGGTGGACCCGATGGCCGGGGCGTCGGCTTCTACTTCCGCAACGTTACGGAAATCATCCTGTTCGGCGTCCGTGGAAGCATGCGGACGCTTCCACACGCCCGAAGCCAGGTCAACATGATCGAGACCAGGAAGCGGGAGCACTCGCGCAAACCGGACGAGCAGTATTCATTCATTGAGGCGTGCTCGCCCGGTCCGTACCTTGAGTTGTTCGCCCGCCACCCGCAACCCGGCTGGACCGTGTGGGGTGATGAGGCAGACGAAGACATAACGCCGCGAGGGCGAGTGCACAAGGGCTACAGCGGTGGCGCGATTGAGGTTCCGCGCGTCACAAAGCATGTGCGCCTAGACCCGGCGACCGCCGATCGGGTCGGCAAAGAGCTACGCATCCGATACGAGGCGGGCGAAAGCATCCGCCAGATATCCGACGAGACCGGGTATGGCATCACGCGCGTGCGCGGCCTACTCGAACGGGCAGGAACTGCTTTCCGCGGTCGCGGTGCCCCGTAGCCAGCTACCCGTGCAGCGGAATCACATTCCCGCCGTACACCGGGGCAGGCTTCCCCATGGCCTCAAGCGCCGCCATCGCGTCGGCGTGGTCGTCGGTGTCGAACAGGTGTGCATAAATGTCCGTCGTCGTGGTGACCTTCGCGTGGCCCATGAACCGGCTGATCTCCAGCGGCGGTCTCCCCGCCGCGACGCACAAGCTCGCGTACGTGTGGCGAAGCGAGTGGAACCTCAGTTCCGGCGATAGTGCCGCGCTCGGCGTCAGCCGGTTCGCCCGCAGGACGGCGGGCCGGTACACGGCCTTGTAGAACGTCGGGTGCCGCAGCGGAGCCGTCCAGTCGAGCACCAACCGCGCCTCAGCGTCGGCCACCGATAGCGTGGCGAGGGTGTCGGCTTGTCGGCGGGCTTTCGCTTTCGCGGTAGGCGTGGCGGCGCTGCCGTCTCCTGTGGCCGCTCCGCCATCTGCGGGCGAGGCGGCTACACCGGTGGGCCGGGGCCGGGTCAGCGATATAGCGGGCCACAGCGGCGCGGCCGGATCATCGGCGCGCGGGTGCTCGGCAAGGTAGCCGCGCAGCAGTTCCGTCGTCGTCGCCGTGAGCGGCACCTTACGTCGGCTCCCCTTTGTCTTCGGGGCAAGGTACGTTATCGCCGCGCCAACAACCCGGGCCGTCCGTTCCACCCTCAGGCCGCCCGTCTTCATCGGCGCGTTGGGGTTGATCGACGGTTCCGGCAGCAGCACATCCCCGACCTGTAGCCCCGCCAGCTCTGCCGCGCGCAACCCCGTCCATGCAGCCACATGAACAAAGCTGTTGTACGGCCAAGGCGTTGCCGCGACAAGCGCCACCACCTGAGCGGCGGTGAGGAACTGCGCCGGGTCATCGACCACCCCCGGCACGTGGCCTGCGGTGCTTTCGCTCGGCAGCTTCACGTAGTCGGCGGGGTTGCTCGGCAGCCGGCCATCCGCGACCGCCTGCGCCAGCACCATCCGCACAAGGAAGTACGCATGGCGCACGGTAGACGGCTTCTTACCCCAGGGTCTCGGCAAAGTCGCATTTCAGCTGGTCAGCAGTAGTTTGATGGGCCTTTGGGGGTTTCG
>NZ_JBYCLB010000677.1:0-1808 GCF_057473705.1 Mycobacterium sp. TH-M15
AACACCGCGGTCTTCGGGGACCTGGCCCGGCAGCACCGGTTCGTCGAGGCATACCTGTGGACCCTGGATTCGCTGCACCGCCACGGTGCCCGGGCCACCCTGGCCGAGCTGCTGGGCGGCGGCGGCGGGAAAACCGGATAGCACCGGTGACCGGCGGCCGCGGTGGGCATACTGGCGTCATGCGCTCCATCTGGAAGGGTTCCATCGCCTTCGGGCTGGTCAACGTCCCGGTGAAGGTGTACAGCGCCACCGAGGACCACGACATCAAGTTCCGGCAGGTGCACGCCGCCGACAACGGGCGGATCCGCTATCAGCGGGTCTGCGAGGCGTGCGGCGAGGTGGTCGAGTACGCCGACATCGCGAAGGCGTACGAGTCCGCCGACGGGCAGCTGATCGTGATCACCGACGACGACATCGCCACCCTGCCGGAGGAGCGCAGTCACGAGATCGAGGTGCTGGAGTTCGTCCCGGCCGCCGATCTCGATCCGATGCTGTACGACCGCAGCTACTTCCTGGAGCCGGAAACCACGTCACCGAAGGCGTACGTGCTGCTGGCCAAGACGCTCACCGAGAACGACCGGGTGGCGATCGTGCACTTCTCGCTGCGCAACAAGACGCGGCTGGCCGCCCTACGGGTCAAGGACTTCGGCAAGCGCGAGGTGATGGTGGTGCAGACCCTGCTGTGGCCGGACGAGATCCGGGACCCCGACTTCCCGGTGCTGGACAAGACGATCCAGGTCAAGCCGGCCGAGCTTACGATGGCCGGGCAGGTGGTGGAGTCTATGACCGCCGACTTCGACCCGGACCGGTACCACGACAACTACCAGCAGGAACTGCGCGAGCTGATCGACGCCAAACTCCGCGGCGGCGAGGGCGTCACCGTCGCGGAGCGGCCGGCCGAACTGGACCGCGCCGGCACCGACGACATCTCCGATCTGCTGGCCAAGCTGGCGGCCAGCGTCAAGAAGCGGTCGGCGACCGAGAAGACGCCGGCGAGGAAAGCCGCCGCGGAGAAGACGCCGACATCCCGATGAGACGGCATTCGGCTAGGCTTCGCGCCAGAGACGAACCGGCACCGGAGAGGGCGAAGGTCATGAGGACAGGCATGATCATCGGAGCAGGCGTCCCGGTCGTCGCGATGGTGAGCGCGGCGGTCGTCATCGCCGCCCCCGACGATCAGGCCGGTGATCAGGCCACCGCTGCGCCCAGTGCGCCACCCAGCACCTCGACCAGCGCTCAGCCCAGCACCGCGGCCGCAGCCGAGCCCAGCGCTCCACCACGCGATCAGGCGGTGGTGGTCAAGCAGTTCCTGCGCAAACTCGAGGCGAACGAACTGCGCTACAGCACGCCAGAGACGTTGATACGTGACGGCATCGACTGCTGTCAGAAGGCCGGTGCGGGGATGAGCGGTCCGCAGATCGCCGAATACATCGCCCGCACCCGCAACCTGGACGAAGGCGACTCGAATGAGTTCGTCTTCGACGCGGTGATGTATCTGTGCCCGCAGCAGCGCGATGGATTGACCGGGCGATAACGTGGTGATCCTGGACCGGTTCCGGCTGGACGACAAGACCGCGGTGGTCACCGGGGCAGGCCGCGGCCTGGGTGCGGCCATTGCGGTGGCCTTCGCCGAAGCCGGCGCCGACGTGGTGATCGCCGCGCGGACCCGCTCCCAGTTGGAGGAGGTCGCCGGGCAGGTCCGCGCCGCCGGGCGGCGCGCGCACGTCGTCGTCGTCGATCTGGCCCGTCCCGCGGAGACGGCGAAGCTGGCCGGCGAGGCGGTCGCCGCCTTCGGCGCGCTGGACGTC
>NZ_JBYCLB010000678.1:0-4732 GCF_057473705.1 Mycobacterium sp. TH-M15
CGCCGTGGTGGCGGCGCGGGTGGGCGGGCCGGACGGGGTCGTCCTGATCGCCGCCGGTGACGTACCGGCGGTGACCGACACCGGAAGCGGCGCGGCCGGGCCCGGCGGACTGCTTCCCACCGCCAGGTCGGATCGGGCCGAGCAGCAGCTGGCAGTATTGGCCGTCCGACTGGAGATGGCCGCGGCATACCTGCGCCTGCTGACCGGGCGGCGCGGATAACGGGGATAGACGGCACAGTGGAGCTACTACGCGGAGCGATCCGGACGTACGCCTGGGGGTCACGGACTGCGATCGCCGAATTCACCGGCCGGCCGGTGCCCACCGCGCACCCCGAGGCCGAGCTGTGGTTCGGTGCGCATCCCGAGGACCCGGCGTGGCTGGAGACCACCACCGGCGAGGTCTCGCTGCTCGACACCCTGCGCACCGATCCGGAAGGGCAGCTGGGCTCGGCGGTGCGTGCGCGGTTCGGCGACGCGCTGCCGTTCCTGGTGAAGGTGCTGGCCGCCGACGAGCCGCTGTCGCTGCAGGCCCACCCCAGCGCCGAGCAGGCCGCCGAGGGGTACCGGCGGGAGGAGCGCCGCGGCGTCCCGTTGTCGTCGCCGATCCGCAACTATCGGGACACCAGCCACAAGCCCGAGCTGCTGGTGGCGCTGCGGCCGTTCGAGGTGCTGGCCGGCTTCCGCCCGGCGGCCCGCACCGTCGAGCTGCTGCAGGCGCTGACCGTGTCCGACCTGGATCCGTTCATCGAGCTGCTCAGCGACCAGTCCGACGCGGCCGGCCTGCGGGCGCTGTTCACCACCTGGATCACCGCACCGCAGCCCGACCTCGACGTGCTGGTGCCGGCGGTGCTCGACGGCGCGATCCACTACCTGAGCTCGGCCGCCACCGAGTTCGCCGCCGAAGCCAAGACGGTGCTGGAGCTCGGCGAACGCTACCCGGGCGACGCGGGGGTGCTGGCAGCGCTGCTGCTCAACCGGATCCAGCTGAGCCCGGGGGAGGCGATCTTCCTGCCGGCCGGTAACCTGCACACCTATCTGCACGGTGTCGGGCTGGAAGTGATGGCGAACTCCGACAACGTGCTGCGCGGCGGGATGACCCCGAAGCACGTGGACGTGCCGGAGCTGTTGCGGGTGCTGGACTTCGCCCCGGCCGCGGAGGCCTCGCTGCGACCGGCGACCGACCGCGACGGGCCCGAGCTGACCTACCAGACCGCGACCGCGGAGTTCGCCGTGTCCAGGCTGGCCCTCGACGGTGACCGGGTCGGCCACGAGGTGGACGCGCCGTCCCGGCACGACGGCCCGCAGATCCTGGTCTGCACCGCCGGCGCGGCCGTGGTGCAGGCAAAATCGGGGGCACTGCGGCTGCATCGCGGGGCGGCGGCCTGGGTGCCCGCAGACGACGGACCCATCCGGCTGCTCGCCGGGGAGCCGACCGAACTGTTCCGGGTCACCGCGGGCGTGTGAGACTTCTCCAGCAGAAAGGTTGAACCCATGGCCAAACTCTCTTATCCGCAGCTCTCCGCCGCCTGCGAGCCCGGCGGCGGGACCGCCGTCAGCCTGGTCACCGAGCTGGCACCGGCCGGCGGGCCACACGCCGCGGTGGCGCCGGCGCCGATCGGCGGCGGCGGCGCGGCGTTCGCCTACGAGACCCGGTTCATCGACGACGAATCCGCGACGACGGTGATCATCGACCAGAACCGGAGCCAGCTGCACCGGGTGGAGACGGCGATCCTGCAGAGCATCCGCGACGACGACCCGTTGATCAGCCGGGTGCCGCGGGTGCAGGTGTACTACGACGGCGGCCAGGTCCAGGTCACCGATCTGGAGCTGCCGGAGCGGATCTTCGACAACCAGATCCGCTCCGGAACCGTCGACGGCCGGCCGGTGACCGACCATCCCCGCTACCGGGAGGCGCGCGCCTCCGCGCCGGCCAACGCCCGTGCCCTGCTCGAACTCAGCCCCGGCAGCCTGGTGTTCGGCTCCTGGGACCTCACCCGCAAGGGCCGGCAGAGCCGCTACCGCGGTGCGCTGGTCGGCGAGATCATCGGGGTGCTCGCCGATCAGAGCGGTGATCAACTCCGCGCCGCACGCGGCGGCCCGACCGCCGCCGAAGATGTCGACGAGGCCGAGGCCGGTGATGATCTCGGCGTCGTCGGCTGCCGGCGGATCATCCGCACCCAGGTGCTCAGCTTCGCCGCCCTGCGAAAGCTGCGCTTCGACTCCGGCCCGGCCGGTGACGTGTCCTGCCGCGCACTGCTGGCCGCCTACGCCCTGGCCGGTCTGGCCCGGGCGAACGAGGAGTTGACGCTGCGGGCGAACTGCGACCTGGTCGAGTCGGGGCCCATCGCGGTGAATCTCGATGCCCGGCACGGGGAATTCGTCGCGCTGGCGGCACCGTCGATCGACGAGACCGACGCGCTGCTCGAGCAGGCGCTGGTGGAAGCCAAGCGGGAGGCCGACATCGATTGGCGCGGACAGGTTTTCGAAGTCGTCGGCGACCCGACGATCTACGCCGCCGTCCAGGCCGGTGAGGCGCCGGAGCGCGCCGACGTCGAGCGGACGGCACCCCGGCAACCGGCCGGCGGGCACCCGGGCCGCCGGTTCGGACGGCCGCTGTTCGTCGACGCGAAAGAACTCGGCCCGCGTGGCTGACCGGGGCAGCGATCTCCGATCGTGAGGGGCCGGATCGCGTTTGCCCTGCTGCCCGCCGGTCTCCGGTTCGCGGTGTGGGCAGCCGTCTTCGCCGGGCTGGCCCGGGTGACCACACATCACGGGCTGTTCGTCGTCGCCCTGTTCGACACCGCGGGTGCGGCGGTCGCCGTCGGCCGGGGGCAGCCGAGACATCGCGCGCGGGCCGACGCGGTGACCGGACTCATCTGGACGCAGCGCTCGGTCGCCGTCGACGCGGTCTGCACCGGCACCGTCCCCGCCGACCGGGCGGTGCGGCTGGCGGCGATCCGGATCGGGGTGGCCATGCTGGGCAACGCGACGGCGGACCAGCTGCGCCGCCGTCGGCGGCTGATCTGGCTGGCCGCGCTGGTGGTCGTCGTGCTGGCCATCGCGGCGGCGGCCTCGCGCTTCGCCGGGGTGAACGTTCTGGGCTACCTCATGCTGGCGGCGGTGGCGGTGACCGGGTTGGCGTGGGAGGCGCTGCGCAGCTGGCTGATCGAGACCAACCTCGGGGTGTTGACCGACGGGGTGCGGCTGCCGAACCACGGCCCGGTCTGACGGTCGGCTGCGCGGCGCTGGGGGCGGCCGGAGCTTGGCCGCTAGTCTCACCTGCGTGAAGCGGATTCCCGACGCGGACGGCCCCCGGGCGTTGCTGCGCGACTCGGTGCTCGACGCGATGCGGGAGCTGCTGGGGACCCGCGACTGGTCGGCGATCACCCTGGCCGACGTGGCCGGCGCCGCCGGGATCAGCCGGCAGACCATCTACAACGAGTTCGGCTCGCGGCAGGGCCTGGCCTACGGCTACGCGCTGCGGCTGGCCGATCGGCTGGTGGACGCGGTCGACACCGCGATTCAGCAGAACGTCGGCGAGATCCACGCCGCGTTCCTGGCCGGCTTCCGGTCGTTCTTCGCCGAGTCGGCGGCCGACCCGCTGGTGATCTCGCTGCTCACCGGGGCCGCCAAGCCCGACCTGCTGCAGATCATCACCACCGGCAGCGGTCCGATCATCGCCCGCTGCGCGCAGCGCCTGACGTCGTCGTTCGTGCACAGTTGGGTCAAGGTCAGCGACTCCGACGCCGGCATCCTGGCTCGCGCGGTGGTCCGGCTGGCGATGAGCTACGTCTCGATGCCGCCGGAAGCCGACCACGACGTCGCCGCCGACCTGGCCCGGCTGTTCACCCCGGCCGCGCGGGAGTACGGCATCATCGAATCCGACTGACCCGCCCGATCGGGGCTGTGCACCCGGCCGGTAGTTTGTAACCAAGCTAACCAACCGAATCGATAAGGGCCGCCATGACCGGAATGACACCGACCGCCGACACCAACAACGGCATCGACTACAAGGTTGCCGACCTGTCGCTGGCGGAGTTCGGCCGCAAGGAGATCCGGCTGGCCGAGCACGAGATGCCCGGCCTGATGGCGCTGCGCCGCGAATACGCCGGCGTCAACCCGCTCAAGGGCGCGCGCATCACCGGGTCGCTGCACATGACCATCCAGACCGCGGTGCTGATCGAGACGCTGGTCGACCTGGGTGCGCAGGTGCGCTGGGCGTCCTGCAACATCTTCTCCACCCAGGACCACGCCGCCGCCGCGGTCGTCGTCGGACCCGACGGCACCCCCGAACAGCCGCATGGCACCCCGGTCTTCGCCTGGAAGGGCGAGAGCCTGGAGGAGTACTGGTGGTGCGCCGAGCAGGCCCTGACCTGGGACGGCGACCCGGTGAACATGATCCTCGACGACGGCGGCGACGCCACCATGATGGTGCTGCGCGGGGCGCAGTACGAGAAGGCCGGGGTGGTGCCGCCCGCCGAGGAGGGCGACTCGCACGAGTGGAAGGTGTTCTTGGCCCGGCTGCGTGAGGGTATGACGTCCGACAAGGCCGACGCTGGTTCAAAGTGGACCACGATCGCCGCGTCGGTTCGGGGGGTCACCGAGGATACCACCCCCGGCGTACTCCGGCTCTACCAGCTAGCGGCGGCCGGTGGGCTGTCTTTCCCGGCGATCACCGTCAACGACTCGGTGACCAAATCCAAGTTCGACAACAAATACGGCTGCCGGCACT
>NZ_JBYCLB010000679.1:0-2185 GCF_057473705.1 Mycobacterium sp. TH-M15
GTCTTCGACGCGCACCGCAAGACCACCCGAGAACTTGCCGATGCCGTGGCCCGGCTGATCGGTGATGCCCGGGCCGGCACCCTGAAACCGGCCGAGCTGCACGGCTCGACGTTCACCGTGTCGAATTTCGGTGCGCTCGGGCTCGACGACGGGGTGCCGGTGATCAACCACCCGGAGGCCGCGATCCTGGGGATGGGGTCGATCAAGCCTCGCCCGGTGGTGGTCGACGACGCGATCGTCGCCCGCCCGCAGACGCGGCTGACTTGCGCGTTCGACCACCGGGTGGCCGACGGCGCGCAGGTGGCCGGATTCCTGTGCCGGCTGCGTGACCTGGTCGAGGCGCCGGGCACCGCGCTGCTGGACCTGTGAGCCGCCCGGCTACCGGTTGCGGGCCGCGGCAAGCCGGGCGGTGAACTCCGGGGACCGGATCGACGTCGCCTGCGGTCCCAGCTCGGTGTGTTTGGCGAACTCGTGCAGCTCGGCGTCGGTCGAGCCGGGGCTGGCGGTCGCCCGCATGGTGGCCTTGGTCGCCAGCACCACGTCTCGCGGCGCCGCCGCCGGGCCGGCCGCCAGGGCCAGAGCCGCGGCAACCGGGTCGCCGGCGGTCTGCAGCGCCAGCCCGTGCCGGACGGCGGCCTCGGCGTCGAATCGCATCCCGAACAGCAGCGCGGCCCGGGCGACCTGCGGGCCGACCGCCCGGTGCAGCATCCAGGTGGCGCCCCCACCCGGGTGCAGCCCGAGCTGCTGGAACCGGCAGTCGAAGAGCGCCGCCGGCCCGGCGATCCGCACATCGGCGGCCAGGGCCAGGTTCAGCCCGGCGCCGACCGCCGGACCGTTCACCGCGGCGATCGTCGGCAGCCGGCACTCGGCGACCGCCATGAACCCGTCGTAGAGCGCTAACAGGCCGTCCTCGGTGGCCGCCCCCAGCGCCGACAGGTCGGCGCCGGCGCAGAACGCCCGGCCCGCGCCGGTGACCACCACCGCGTGCACGCCGGGGTCGGCCTCGGCTCGCTGCACGGCGTCGCGCAGCCGCGCCGACATCTCGCCGGTGACCGCGTTCCGGTGGTCCGGGTCGTTGACGGTGATGACGGCCACCCGGTCGGTGACGCCGAACAGCACGAGATCGGATTGAGCCATCGAGCACCTCCAGGTTGGTTGCGTGTAGTTTTGCAGGTGACCTTCCAGCGCACCGATATGTGTGAACGCGAATCGGCGAAAGTTGATATTCGACATGACGACCCGCCTGCTGCTTGCCGTGGCCGCCGTGACGGGTGCCGTCCTGGCGGCGGTTCCCGCCCCGGCCCGCGCGGATGATGCCAGCTACCTGGCCCGGCTCAACGGATCCGGGGTGGACATCCCGATGACCCAGAACGTCCGGCTGAGCACCGGGCACTACCTGTGTGGCCGGCTGCGGGTGCGCGCCACCGATGCCGACCTGGTCCGCGAACTGACCCACGTGTTCTTCGAGAGCCCGGCGGCCGCGGTCACCCAGATCGACGCGGCCCGCGACGAGATCTGCCCGGACACCATCCGACGCTGAGCCGGCACCGGGTCAAGCCGGCGGATCCGCCGGCGGTCCGCCGAGTGTCTCCGGGCAGAGTTCGTGCTGGGCGATGTCGATCACCTCTGGCATGTTCACCCGCAGGTCATCGACCATCGACGGCGCGCCGAACGTCCGCAGCCTCGGTGACTCCGCCGCCACGATCTCGTCCGGGGTGGCCCCGCCGCGCAGCTGGTTGCAGAACTTGTGGCCGGCGGAGAGCCGCGCCCCGGGGGTGCCGGAGCGGAACACTGCCTGCGCGTTGAGCGCGGCAAGGTAGCTGGCGTCGTCGGCGTGGGCGGGTGCGGCGACGAACAGCCCGCCGGTCGCGACCGCGGCGGCCACGGCGCTCTGGAGAATCCGGCTCATCTGAGGAATGCTACGTCCCCGCCGATTCCCGCGGGCACGGTTCACCGCGGACCTCTCAAGATCGCGGCTTGATCGCCGAGCGTATCCACCAGGGTGGCCCCGACGTCGCGCACCGACAACCCACGCACGATGGAGGCTTTCGCCAGCGACTCCAGCGCGTTGGTCTTGCTGACGTGCTTGCCGAACAGCCTTGAAGCGAACGTGGCGGTGGCGCGCAGCTTGGGCCGCTCCAGGGTAACCGGGCCGTCGGGAGTCTTGGCCGTCACCGGCTGATAG
>NZ_JBYCLB010000680.1:0-2181 GCF_057473705.1 Mycobacterium sp. TH-M15
GGTGGGTCTGACCGTCACCCTGGCGGAGCGGGAACGCCAGCTGGCGATCGCCCGCGACGAGGAGAACATGTGGCTGGTCACCGACGGCCGCGGCCAGACACGGGCCGGCTACGACGGTGCGCTCGACGTCGACGTGCTGTTCAGCCCGTTCTTCAATACGCTGGCGATCCGGCGCACCGGCTTGCACACCCACCCGGGCGTGATCACGGTGCCGACGATCTATGTCGGGCTGCCCGAGCTGTCGGTGACCGCCACCGCCATCAGCTACAGCAACACGCCCGAACGGCGGACCCAGATCAAAGTGCGCTCCCCGGCGGCCGACGCGACCGTCACCATCGACGCCGACGGATTCATCGTGGACTATCCCGAGTTGGCAGAGCGGATTTGATCACCCCGCCGGCCCGGCCCGCGGCGGCCAACTCCTGACGCCAGTTCTCCTCGCCGACCACCACGGTGACGATCTCGTGCCGGGGAAAGCTTTCGTAGCGGACCCGTGCGGCGTGACCGGCGTCGACCAATCCGGCCACCGAGTCGGTGCCGACCAGCGAAGCCCGCGCGTCGGCGAGCAGCCGCATCGCGTGGTCCAGCGCCGGCACCAACTCCCGCGCGTTGGCCTCGCACATCGCGTTGACCAGGTCCGGTGCGGTGCCCGCCACCCGGGTGCCGTCCCGGAACGACCCGGCGGCCAGGGCGAACGCCAGCGGCACGTCGGCCGCGGTCACCGCCAGCGCTTCGGCCAGCAGGTGCGGCAGGTGGGAGATCGCCGCGACGGCCGCGTCGTGCTCGTCGGAGCGGGCCGGCACCGCCACCGCACCGCAGTCCAGCGCCAGATCGAGCACCGTCGACCACACCCCCGGATCCACGTGGTCGTCCACGCTGATCACCCACGGCGCCCCGGTGAACAGCCGGGCGTCCCCGGCCGACCAGCCGGAGTGGGCGGTGCCCGCCATCGGGTGACCGCCGACGAACCGCGCCTGCAGGCCGGCGGCGGTGACCTGCGCCAGCACCGCGCTCTTCACGCTGGTGACGTCGGTCAGCGCGCACCCGGGGGCGCTCTGCCGGATGTGGTCGAGCAGCGTCGGCAGCGCCGGCGCCGGGACCGCGAGCACGATCAGCGCACCGGCGTCGGCGGCCCGGTTCAAGACCAAGCCGAGGTCGACGCTGACGTCGAAACCGTCCGTCTCCGCCGCGTGCACGCCGGCCAGCGAGCGGTTGTAGCCGAACACGTCGCGTCCGGCGGCGGCGGTCGCCCGGAGCACCGATCCGCCGATCAGACCCAGACCCAGCACGCACACCGGTGTTTTCGCCACCTCACCAGGTTGGCACATTGGGCTGTCGACCGACGCGGCGCGGCGCCCGGGGACAGGTGACGATTCGCTGGTCAACGCGGTAAGCGGCGACTAGCGTAAGCGCCCATGGAAGCACAGGGCGCCTCGGCTCCGGCGGACACGCTGGACGGCTTCGCGGTGGCCGTGGTGCGAGAAGACGCCACCTGGCGGTGTTCGGCGATGCGGCCGACGGCGTTGACCAGCCTGGCCGCCGCCGAGACGGAGCTTCGTGAGCTGCGAAGCTCCGGCGCGGTTTTCGGGTTGCTCGACGTCGACGACGAGTTCTTCGTGATCGTTCGGCCCGGACCGTCGGGCACCCGGCTGCTGCTGTCGGATGCCACCGCCGCGCTGGACTACGACATCGCCGACGAAGTGCTCGATAAGCTCGACGCCGACATCGACACCGAGGACCTCGAGGACTGCGACCCGTTCGAGGAGGGTGACCTGGGCGTGCTGGCCGACATCGGGCTGCCGGAGGCGGTGCTCGGCGTCATCCTCGACCAGGCCGAGCTGGGTGTCGACGAACAGTTGCAGCGGATCGCCCAGGAGATGGGCTTCGACGAGCAGATGGCCGCCGCGCTGCACCGGCTCGGCCGGTGACCGGCGACGACGATCTGATCCGCGCCGCGCTGGCCGCCGGCGCCGAGGCCGGCCCGCGGGACGTACCGGTGGGTGCGGTGGTGGTCGCCGCCGACGGCACCGTGCTGGCCCGCGCCGCCAACGCCCGGGAAGCCCTCGGCGACCCGACCGCGCACGCCGAGATGCTGGCGATGCGGCAGGCCGCCGCCGTCCTCGGTGACGGCTGGCGGCTGGGCGGCACCACGCTGGCGGTGACCCTGGAGCCGTGCACGAT
>NZ_JBYCLB010000681.1:0-1809 GCF_057473705.1 Mycobacterium sp. TH-M15
GGCACCGTGCTCGCCGAACACCAGGGCGTGCACGAGTTCACCATCGGCCAGCGCAAGGGACTGGGCATCGCCGGGCCCGGCCCGGACGGCGCCAAGCGCTACGTCACCGGCATCGACGCACGCAGTGCCACCGTGCGGGTCGGCGGCGTCGCCGACCTCGACGTGCGGCAGCTGACCGGACGCGACCCGGTCTTCACCTCCGGCGCCGCGCCGGCCGGGCCGTTCGAGTGCGTGGTGCAGGTGCGTGCGCACGGCGAGACCGTCGGCGCGGTCGCCGAACTCGACGACGGTGTGCTCCGGGTGCGGCTGCGGTCGCCGCTGCGCGGGGTGGCGTGCGGCCAGACGGTGGCCTGCTACCGGCCGGACCCAGCCGGCGACGAGGTGGTCGGCAGCGCCACGATCGCCGCCACGTCGGCGTAACCGGCCGCAACCGGATGAGTGTCTTCGCCACCGCCACCGGGATCGGTTCGTGGCCTGGTAGTGCGCCTCGGGCCGCGGCCGAGGTGGTGGTCGGCGAGCTCGGCGGGGCGCTGGCCCACCTGGTCGAGCTGCCGGCCCGCGGGGTCGGCGCCGACCTGCTCGGCCGGGCCGGCGCCCTGTTGGTCGACCTCGCGATCGACACCACCCCGCGCGGCTACCGGCTGGTGGCCCGGCCCGGTGCGGTCGCCCGGCGGGCGGTCAGCCTGCTCGGTGAGGACGTCGACGCGCTTGAGGAGGCCTGGGAGAAGGCCGGTCTGCGCGGCAGCGGGCGGCCGGTGAAGGTGCAGGCGCCCGGACCGGTCACCCTCGCCGCCGAGCTGGAGCTGGCCAACGGGCACCGGGCGATCACCGACCCGGGCGCCGTCCGGGACCTGGCGGCGTCGCTGGCCGAGGGGGTGCGCGCGCACCGCGACCAGCTGGCCCGCCGGCTGGACACCCCGGTCGTGGTGCAGTTCGACGAGCCGTCGCTGGCCGATGCGATCGCCGGGCGGCTGGCCGGGGTGACCGCGCTGGAGCCCGTGGCAGCGCTGGACGTCGCGAGCGCCGCCGACCTGCTCGACCGCGGCCAGGATGGCTCGGTGCCGACGCTGGTGCGCTGCGACTGCCCCGGCCCGGCCTGGGAGGTGTTGCGGCGCAGCGCCACCGGCGCGGTAGCGGTTGCCGTGCCCGGCCCCGCAGCGTGGCGATCGGGGCTGACCGGATTCGACTGGACCACCGACGACTACGACGCGCTGGCGCAGTGGCTCGACTCCGGGCGTTCGGCGGTGTTCGGGTTGATCCCCGCGACCACGCCGCGGCGCCGGTTGACGGTCGACGAGGTGGCCGGCGCCGCGGCGGCCCTGGTCGACCGGCTGGGGCTGTCGCGCTCGCTGTTCGTCGACCGGATCGGCATCGCCCCGGCCGGCGGGCTGGCCGATGCCGACGTGACGTGGGCCCGCGACGCGCTCGGGCTGGCCCGGGGCGCAGCGCGGATGCTCTCCGACGATCCGGAGTCGATCTGAGCTCACCCAACCGCCGGCTGCCCCGTGTTCAGCGCGGCGGCGTAGGTTCGCCTTCCCGGAGGGCGTCGGTGGCGACCAGGGGTGTGAAATCGTCGCGGCTGAGGTGGAAGAGCCGTTTTGCCGCTGTAGAGGATGACGACACCAGGGACCCAGTTCTTATCCAGTTCGGCCTGGTTTGCGAACGTCGAACGTTGGGGTTCCCCCGAAAAAGTGGACACGGTTAACTTGCTTCCGTGGTGGCAGTCAGCGTGCGCTCGTAGTCGATAGGTGAACGCATCCCGATCGCTGAATGCCTTCGTTGACTATTGTAGAAATGCATCCAATTGTC
>NZ_JBYCLB010000682.1:0-2730 GCF_057473705.1 Mycobacterium sp. TH-M15
GAGCACCCAGTTGACCCGCAGCGCCGCCAGGATCACCAGGTTGGCCAGCACGAACGTCGGGATGGACAGCACCAGCAACGACGCCATGGTGATCACCCGATCACTCATCCGGTACTGCCGGACCGCCCCCCACGCCCCGGCGACCACGCCGATGATGGTGCCGGCCACCGAGCCGACCACCAGCAGGCGCAGGCTCACCGCGACGCGTCGCCACAGTTCGTTGGAGACCGGCTGGCCGGTGACGGTGACGCCGAAGTCGCCGCGAACGGCGTGCGACGCCCAGTGCGCGTAACGCACCGGGATCGGCTTGTCCAGGCCGAGGTCGGCGGCCTTGGCGTCGATCACCGCCTGCGGCGGCCGCGGACTGCGCTGCATCAGGCTGTCCAGCGGCGAGAACGTCACCGACGTCAGGCAGAAGGTGAGAAACGACGCCAGCGCCAGCAGCACCGCGTAGTTGAGAGCCCGGCCGGCGAGGTAGCGCGTCATGCGCGGTCACCGGTTGCCGTCGTCACCGATGTGAGCCTAATCGGAGCTGGGCCGAGCGCCACTCCGGTGTCAGTTTCTGCACCTGCTCGCCAGCTCCGGGCGGCAGGTGCAGCAAGACCGCACGCCGCCGGTTTGACAGCGAGCCGACCGGCTGGTTTCATAGGCACGTAAACCAATAAATCTGGCTATCTTTACCGGAATTATGCGGAAGAATCATGCGAGGAGGGCCATGTCCGGACAGACCGCCATATCCCCAGCCGCCGTGGAGTACGAGCTGAGCCACCTGCAGGCGCTGGAGGCCGAGGCCATCCACATCATCCGGGAGGTGGCCGCCGAGTTCGAGCGTCCGGTGCTGCTGTTCTCCGGCGGCAAGGACTCGATCGTGATGCTGCACCTGGCGGCGAAGGCGTTCCGCCCGAGCCGGCTGCCGTTTCCGGTGATGCACGTCGACACCGGCCACAACTTCGACGAGGTCATCGCGGTTCGCGATCAGCTGGTCGCCGAGGCCGGGGCGCGGTTGCTGGTGGCCTCGGTGCAAGACGACATCGACGCCGGACGGGTGGCCGACAATGGCCCGTCGCGCAACCCGATCCAGACCGTCACCCTGCTGCGCGCGATCGGGGAGAACAAATTCGACGCTGCGTTCGGCGGCGCCCGGCGCGACGAGGAGAAAGCGCGGGCAAAGGAGCGGGTGTTCAGCTTTCGCGACGAGTTCGGCCAGTGGGAGCCGAAGGCGCAGCGCCCCGAGCTGTGGAACCTCTACAACGGGCGGCACCGTCGCGGCGAGCACATCCGGGTGTTTCCGCTGTCGAACTGGACCGAACTCGACATCTGGTCCTACATCGGCGAGGAGAAGGTCACCCTGCCGTCGATCTACTTCGCCCACCGACGCAAGGTGTTCAACCGCGACGGGATGCTGCTGGCGGTGCACGAGCACCTGCAGCCCCGGCCGGACGAAGAGGTCTTCGAGGCGACGGTGCGGTTCCGCACCGTCGGCGACGTCACCTGTACCGGATGCGTGGAGTCGACCGCGGCCACCGCGGACGAGGTGATCGCCGAGACCGCGGTGTCCCGGCTCACCGAGCGGGGCGCGACCCGCGCCGACGACCGGATCTCCGAGGCGGCCATGGAAGACCGCAAGCGACAGGGGTACTTCTGATGACTCAATCCGTGGCGCCAACAACCTTGCTGCGCATCGCCACCGCCGGATCGGTCGACGACGGCAAGTCCACCCTGATCGGCCGGCTGCTGTACGACGCCAAGGCGGTGATGGAGGACCAGTTGGCGTCGGTGCAGCGCACCTCCGAGGAACGCGGCAACGACTACACCGATCTGGCGCTGGTCACCGACGGCCTGCGCGCCGAACGTGAGCAGGGCATCACCATCGACGTCGCCTACCGCTACTTCACCACGCCCAAGCGGAAATTCATCATCGCCGACACCCCGGGCCACATCCAGTACACCCGAAACATGGTCACCGGCGCCTCCACCGCGCAGCTGGCGATCGTGCTGGTCGACGCCCGGCACGGGCTGCGGGAACAGTCCCGCCGGCACACCTTCCTGGCGTCGCTGCTCGGCATCCAGCACATCGTCCTCGCGGTCAACAAGATGGACCTGATCGACTGGGACGAGGAGCAGTTCGAGGCGATCCGGCACGACTTCGAGGCTTTCGCCACCCGCCTCGACGTGCACGACGTGACCACCATCCCGATGTCGGCGCTGCTCGGCGACAACGTGGTCGCCAAGGGCGAGAACACCCCCTACTACGACGGACCGACGCTGCTCTCCCATCTGGAGGACGTCTACATCGGCGCCGACCGCAACCTGGTCGACGCGCGCTTCCCGGTGCAGTACGTGATCCGGCCGCAGACCCGTGACGCTCAGGACTACCGGGGGTATGCGGGCACGATCGCCAGCGGGGTGATGCGACCGGGTGACGACGTGGTGGTGCTGCCCTCCGGCAAGCCGAGCCGGATCAACCTCATCAACGGACCCGACGGACCGGTGGCCGAAGCCTTCGCGCCGATGGCGGTCTCGATCACCCTGGCCGACGACGTCGACGTCTCCCGCGGCGACATGATCGCCGACGCCAACAACCTTCCGCGGGTGGCCCAAGACTTCGACGCCACCGTGTGCTGGATGGCCGACGGGGCGGCGCTGGAGCCGGACCGCGACTACCTGATCAAGCACACCACCCGGACGACCACCGTCAAGGTGATGGGGATCGACTACCGGCTGGACGTC